>JAENWZ010000164.1 GCA_016649795.1 Proteiniphilum sp.
GCATACTCCCTATCCTGCTTATGCCGAATATTCCGCATTGCATGAACCCTTCACTTTTGTCCTGCATACTCCGTACTATCGAAGCACTCACCGCTCTTTCATCTCCCCGGGGAACAATTCCTAAATCGAGTGCCATGGCGTCTGCCGTTTGCGTTCCGAATGTTTTGTTGACCGGATCGTATTGGGTGGCGATCATCTCCTGCGCTATTTGCTCTTTCTGTAAAGAGAAATAGGCTTCATCGCTCTCTTTGGCAAGAAGATGTGCTACCTGCTCCATGATCTCTGTATCAAGATAATGAAAAGCGGTGGAGGTGAATTCAACCGGGGTAGGGTCTGTTGATTCGTATACTGGCGGGCACCAGTCACCCAGTCCCTGGTAAATAGTCGATGTGGTCTCCTGGTTATAAAGTTTCTTGCGCTCTTCATTTTTGGCAAGTGAGTTGACGTACAATGTCCATTGTTTCATCTGGGGATAATAGGTTTCAAGAATCTGTTGATTGCCGTAATAGACATAGATCCACCAGGGGAGCTGCACCAGCAGGGTACCCCAATCGGGGGAGGCTACCCCGCAAAGTCGCTTGCCCGGAGCAATCATGTAGGGTATCCCGGCGGGTTTATCTGTAAAATAGAAGGTGTTGTTGTATCTCTCATGAAAGAGTGTGTTCTTTTCCTCCTTTGAGGCCCCTGAGCGTATATCTTCAAGGTACTTGTGCCAGAAAGTTCATATTCGCCATTTTAACGTAAGCATGCACATCACCCAGCCATCCGCATTTTTCTCTGATAGGACAATCGGTCGGTATTCCGTGGAGATTACTCTTGACTGTTCTCAGGGCCATCTCATGCAACCGGTTAATTTGTGCATCCGCACATTCAAAAGTGCCACTGTGGGCTACATCAGAGTGAACGACAATCAGTTTCAATGTTTCTAAATCCGGTTTTTCTGCGATACCCGACAACTCGGCATAGCGGTATCCGTGATAGGTGAATCGCGGTGACCAAACCTCCTCTCCCCCTCCTTTGCAGATGTATTCATCCTTAAAAATAGCCCCATGATGAATCCATCCGGTTGATCTGAAATCCAGCGCTCCCTGCTGATCTGTCTCCTCCGCATAGCGGATTATTATTCTCGTGCCCTTAGGCTCATTGACTTGCAGTAGAGGTATCCCGGCTACATTCACGCCAAAATCAAAGATCCAGTTACCCAGAGAATCCTGCCATATACTTTCGGCAGAGAGAATCTCTTTTTTCCTGATTGGAGGGATCATTTGCGGCAGCAGGCGGGGCGGAATATTCTCAGAGGCCAACTGCACCCCTTCCCATCCGCTGGCAGCACTACCTGCCTTACTCCACTCTTCCACTTGATAGTTGGCATCATAGTTTTCTCCAAGATAGATATTGGTTTTCCGTACGGGACCTTCCCTCCATTCCCACGACTCGTCACTTTCCAGTAACATCCGGCTTCCGTCATCGGAAGAGACCATCAGCTGGAGCCTGAACATGGGTTCTCCGTAAGAAAAGGGAGCACCGCCCCAGGCATCATCCTGTGCAAACCATCCGTTCCCCAGCATCACACCCAGCATATTCTCTCCTTTTTCCAGAAGATCGGTCACGTCAAACGTGCTGTAGAGTGCATACCGCTCGTAGTTGGTCTGTGCCGGATCGAGAAGACGGGTTGAATCCACATTGTGCCCGTTCAGATAAAGCTCTCCCGCTCCCAGTCCACAGAAATAGACCAGTGCTTTCTGCGGTGTTTTTCGGCGATCGATACTGAATGCTTTTCGGAAATAGGGAAGAGCATGTTGTTCCGGATTGGGATAGGTCACCCACTTCGCACTCCAGGAGGCTTCGCTCAGCAGCCCGACTGAAAAACGGGCCGGTTCACTCCAGGGTGTTACCTTCTCATTACTGTCCCAAATCCGAACACGCCAGAAATAGGAAGAAGCCTCCTGCAATGGCACTTCGGGTTGAATACCAAACTGTTTATCGCTGTTTTGTCTGCCTAATATCCATATGTCAGCTTTTCCCTTTTGAAGCAGTTTATCGCTTGAAGCAATCTCTATTTCCCATGCTGTTTGTTCTATTCCCGTATCGGATGACTTGATTTTCCAACTCAACAGGGGAGTGTCCACTCCTTCCGGATTGGTTAGATTGCAGCACTTTAACTCATTCACAAATATGTTGCGTTCACTTGTGCTGCATGCGTAAAACAGGAAAACAGCCATAGAAATGAGCCATAGTGCAGTTCGTATGATGCGGTGATAAAATCTTCCATCTTCTCTTTCCATAGCTGTTTTTGTATTTTTTTTATCGATAAACTGAAAGATAACTTATTGATGTTCAATTATAATGTCTATTTGTAGGAGAGATCCATCCACTTGCCGGAGATGGAATGGTCAACATTGAAAACCAGATTTCTTCCATTTACTTTACAATCAATCATCTTTTTCCCAACCTTTAAAATTGCTTTCACATAACCGTCAGGAATAGGTAATGTAACCAACTCTTCACCGTCTATACGAACCCTGTATTTGTTCAATCCTGCATTCGTAGGGACATACACAATATTGACCGGATTGCCTGCAAACCGATAGTGAATACCATCTATGGTGATATCTCTGCACTGGTTCCCGATAAATGCCAAAAGCCTTTCCTGCTTATCTGTACGAAAAGAGAGATTCATTTTTCCCTTATAAGAGATCAGATGGCCGTTGACCTTCAGATTTTGAATCTCCAGCAGGTCTGAAGGTAGCGGATTCACGGCCAGTGCCTTTGCATCGGCCTCTTCATTTCTGGAAAAACCCCCTTCCCAATTTTCACGATGTGTTCTGTAATGTTTCACAATTGCCGTGGTTCCGTTGGGAAAACGCGTTGCAAAAAAGTCAGTTGTCCGTGATACACAGGTGGGATTATCATTGGTCTCGAACAGACCGCTCGAAGGGTAGGCACCCATTGCATTCAGTATCTCATACAGTGTTCTGGACTCATAACCCAAACTGGCCGACTGATCATCACGGGGCCGGAAACCGCAAAAGGTTGCAATCCCTTTTCCTTTTTTCAAGCGGGTACCCACAATTTTGTCTTCAACCAGTGATACGATCTCTACATCGGAAGAATTGCATGTCACCGGATAGATACGGTCCACAAGAAAATCTGTTAGGATAACCTGTTCAGGTAGATTTCCGAACGTCTTATGAAACGTGATTTTCTTTCCGGAGGCCATCTCCCCCATGTATTCATCGAACTTATAACTGACGCCAAAGAGTTGCTGCCATTTATCATTGCAGTTTTCCCCGTTACTGTCAAGCAGCGGAGGGGTACTGAACCAGATTACATTGCCTCCATTTATTGCCATCTGCTCCATCATCTCCAGGAGACCCTTCTGAGGCAGTGGTTCGAACATGGCGATGACGGTGCGGTATTTTTTCTCAGCTACCTGCACCTGTCCATCTTCCAGCACCTTCCCTAACTCCACAAACTTGTCGGCGGTAAGATAATTGGCATAACCATATTGTGTCATCCAGCTGCCAAATCGCTCTTCCACAGCCACAAGATTCATTGGATAGAGAATCAGTACTTCGATATCGCGATGTAGGTTCTCTGTCATTAATCGCATCGGGTATGCGGGGCGAGCCCCATAAGCCTCATTCAGCATATTCTTCCAGTGAAGTGCCTCTTTGGGGAATCCCCACGCCGCCGCATAGGCGTTCGGATATTTGTTGATGACGCCGATGGATACACCCATTGCAGCACCGTAATAATTGCGGTCTCCCCATCCGCATTCAGCGAAATCGTTTCCTGTAGGCTGGAGATACTCTCCCCATTTAAAGTAATCATAGCAGGCAGCTGAAGCCTGATGGACCGTGTTTCCCCATACGAAATTGGATGTGTATTCATACCTGTAGGCATTGTCGTGAAGCTTCTCCATAGCCCATAAATCGATGGTAGGACTTTCGGCCCACGATGAATGGGCGCTGGTAGGCATTTCACGATGATAGATCCTTTCGGCATACTCTTTGGCATTCTTGAAGAGATCAACCACCCCATGATTCAGCATCTTGTAATAGCGGTCTCTAAGCAGGAAAGTACGGTGGATCGCCTCCGGACTTTCTCCCAGCACATACTGTATATTCCGTACCGCCTCAGCTGTGGCCTTATAGTAAGGAGCACCATATACGAAATAGAGCATATATTTGTCATCCAGTGGTTGTCCATATTTTTGTGCGTATCTCTGAGAAAACCCCTCTGTAAGAAAACGGGTGTTGAATTGTCCTCCCTCATGATGCGAGAAATAGGTCCAGTCCTGTTGTATATGCATCTCATCGGAATAAAAGGAAGTCAGATTGATCCCGTTTTTCTTGTATTTATCCAGAAGTGCACTCAGAAATTGGGGAGCATCCTCACCGAAGTAGTCCATTTCGGGTGTCTCATATTCAAGTAACACCATGACACGGTCATATCCTTTCAATCGCTTCTCTCCATCTCCATAAACCCGGAGATTTCTTATCGGATAAATCATCTCATCGGGTGAGTTCCTGATACCGTATTCACCACCATCCACATCAATGGTGTCACCACCTTCCCACTGAATCCCTTCTATCTCAACAATATCATCCGGATTGACAGCAACATAAGGGGATGCCTGAATTGGTTTCTCCTTGAAAGCATACGCTTTGACGTTCTTCAACTGAATGCGGAATTTTCCTTTGTTGTTAGTCCAGTAAAGCTGCTGCCACAAAGAGAGAGAGAATCGGCCGTCGGAAGCATTCATCATCCCCACCTTGTAAGCCAGCCATCGACCCGCTTCATTAGTCTGCTTCTTGTAAGCCGGCCCCAGTTCAAGAGGCGAAAGCAAACTCAGACATATACCCATGTCATACTTTTTTGCGAAATCACTGATGAATCGGATCATCTTTACATATTCATCCATATCGGGTGTTAACCGGCGTTCTGTACCTGCCTGAGGGCGATACTGCCTGAAGAATTCATCAAATGCGATGGTCAGTTCTTTCTCCCCGCGGCGCTGACCTGCTTCACATACCTCCCGCAGGCTACGGAAAGTGGGGGTGTGTCCCATTGAAATATCAATTTTCTTGTCGGGATCCATCAGATCGTAAAGCTGTTGGTCGCTGGTCAGAATGATCACTTCAGCCTTTAGTGACAAGATGAAAACCAACCAAAAGATTGACAGGATAAATAAAATTCCGATATGTTTCATTTTTTCTTGCTTAGTATCAATACTGCATCTGATTGAACAGGGGAGCGAAGTACCAATTCATGGTTATTTGGATCCATTTTTACCTTAACATATTTATTTCTCTCTGTATCAAACCACTTGGCACTGTAATGCTTTGTATTTATAGTGCTGAGCTGAATTACACCCTGTACAGGTATATA
>JAENWZ010000005.1 GCA_016649795.1 Proteiniphilum sp.
CAATCAACCCGTCCTGTCCGATGGTGATGGTCCCGCTGCCCACGGAAACAAGGTCGGGCTTGATGCGACCGTCCGCAGTGAACCCGTGCGAGCTGAAGGAGGCAATAAGGCTGTCGGCACCCACGGCGCCTACGGCGATTACATTTTTTGCATCACCGGGAGGGGTCAACTTCCTCCATGGCTTGTTCCCCTCGTTACCGGCGCTCACCACCACCAGCATCCCCTTCTCATACGCTATGTCAGCAGCGATGGACATGATGGATACATTGCCTGTAAGGTCGGCGTGGGTATAGTTCAGTAATTTGTCGTCGAAATGATTATATCCCAGTGACGAGTTGATCACATCCACCCCCAGACTGTCGGCACATTCTACTGCCCGCACCCAGTAATCCTCCTCCACGGGAAATTCACTGGTGACATCTTCAGACCGTAACAGCCAGTAATCGGCCTCAGACGCCGACCCTAACAATAATCCCGGCTGATTTGTCGCCATTGTTGACAATACCTTCGTGCCATGATCACTAGAGGAGAACATATCTCCTGCCGGCACAAAATTCATCCATCCACGCAGTCTGACCGATGCGAAATAGGGAATCACATCAAAATTGGTGAAACCGGCATCGATCACACCCACAGCAATTCCTTTACCGCGAAAGCCGGCGAGTGCCAGCTTATCGGCGTTATGTATTTTATACTGTTTATCGGCGAAACCGAAAAGAGAATCGGAAGGAATCTTTTCAGCGCAATCAATCTTCTCTAAACGGGGACGGATGCTGTTTCGGTACGACCGACCGTTGCCGCGCCATACATACCTCACCGAGTCAACGAAAGGAAGAGAGATTATCTGATTGATTTTCAAGCTGTCTGCCACCTCCACTGTCAGCGTTTTCAACCATTTGCTGTGTGTAACCACCTTGGCTCCTGTCTTTTCAACAAGTGTGAAATAATTCGGAGAAATGGGAAAGTCCGAAGCATCAACAAGCACATTTTGCCTAATTTTTCTTTCTATCGCCCTTTCCGAAAGGAATCTCTCCGGTTCATCAGGGGAGTAACCTGACTCACCTTTATCACTCAGGTAAACCCGAAACCTGTAGAGTAACGGTTGCGTTGCGACTTGTCCAAAGCAGACAACAGAAAAAAGGAGTAACAGTGCTGAATAGAAATATCTCATAGGAAATATGCAAAAGAAAAAGCAAATGTAACGATGTTTCGGCAAAAAATAAAACCCCTATCCTCTTTTTTAAGGATACGGGTTCCATGGTCTTCTTTTTCCCTTTGATTGGCTAATCCTTTTTGTTGAACTGCTCTCTGATCTTTTGCTTTCTCTTCAGAATAAAAAAGAGCAAAACAGCAAGCAGCAGGCTTATACCTATTACAGAAAGGAATTCATGCCAGTTACCCGACGCTTGGTATCCGGGATAGGTCATGATGGCCAGGATTGCAACATAAATGAGCAACACCACAGGAAGGAGTATCTGTTTCTTATTCTTTCTCTTCATTGGCCGATGAGATGATATTGGCAAATCGTTCAATTTTTTCTTTCGAAAGTGCAACCACGAGATCCTCTTTTTCGATCATCTGTTTTGTGATGATACGTTCAAGGAAGTTAAGCTTCAGCTCATCCACTTCACCGCCAAAATAATCACGTATGATAGCTTTCTGATTGAGAACTTCAGGAAAGGCTTCATCCATCTGCTTCTCTGCTTTCGCACCCGAATAGAGGCAATTGATAAAGAGTCCGATGCGTTTGCCGGCCAGCAGGTCAAGATGCTCATTGCAAAAAGTGGCTATCACATCCTGGATTTTACCGGAATGGATGGATCCACCCACAATGATGGAGTCGTAAGTAGACAGGTCAGGCAAGAATTCACGCCTGTTCAGATTGCACATATCTACTTTACCATCCATAAGCCTGAACAGTTCACGGGAACACTTCTCCACTGTCCCGTGATCAGACGCATAAACGATGAGGGTCTTGTCCATCTCTTTTATTTCAATTTCTCGAGTATCGCAATAAGGTAATCATAGGAGTTACCTACGGTATCTATCTTAACCGCTTCATCGGGTGAGTGTGCACCCGTGATAGTAGGCCCGAAAGAGACGATATCCAGCTTTTGCTCCACATTCGATTGAATAATGCCGCATTCAAGACCCGCATGGATAACAATCACCCTGGGTCGCTGATCGAATTTCTCAAGATAGATTCTCTCCATCGTATCCAACAGCTCTGAGTTGGCGTTAGGCTGCCATCCCGGATAATCGCCATCAAACTCCACTTTTGCACCGGCCAGCAGAAAGAGACTCTCAACAGATGAACATACCCACTCTTTACGGCTTTCGGATGAACTGCGTACCAGCAGCTTCACCTCGATGCTCTCTTCCGAAGATTGTACCAGTGCCAGGTTCAGTGAACTTTCCACCACACCCGGGAAATCGGCAAGATAGCTGATTACACCGTTGGTACATCCTTCCACGGCGTTGATGAGGTCATCCTGAATCTCTTCGGGAATAATCGTTTTGGGAAGAACGGTTTTCTCTGCCTTGAAGGAGATACTATCTTCAATGCCTGCAAAATCTTCACGGAACAATCTTTCATATTCAGCTACAAGATCCAACAGATCGTCGGACAGCTGCCCGGGAATAGTCAATACTGCGGACGATTCGCGCGGAATGGCATTACGTAACGATCCTCCCTGAATGTTTGCGATACGGCCTTCGTAATTCCCAACCACATCTTTCAGGAACCGGTTCATCAGCTTGTTCGCATTGGCACGTCCCAAATGGATCTGCACGCCGGAATGACCACCTTTCAATCCCCTGAGGTTGATCTTATAAGCCAGATCATCTTTATCTATTGAGGTGTCCGGTTTAAACCGGAAGGAGACATTCACGTCTCTTCCACCGGCACAGCCGATGCAGAGCTCGCCATCCTCTTCTGTATCGAGATTGAGCATTAAGGAGCCTTCCAGCATTCCTTTATCCAGACCATTAGCACCATCCATCCCCACCTCTTCGTCGATGGTGAAAAGGGCTTCAATAGCAGGATGATTCAGCGTCTCATCCTCGAGCACAGCCATCATCATCGCACAGCCAATGCCATTGTCGGCACCAAGCGTTGTGGAATGTGCTTTCACCCATTCGCCGTCGACAAGCGTCAGGATAGGATCTTTAGCGAAATCATGCGACACATCGGAATTTTTTTGTGGAACCATATCGAGATGTGACTGTAGAATCACTGTTTTAGCACTTTCATATCCCTTTGTTGCCGGCTTTTTGATTACCACATTACCCACTTGATCTTTTTTTATTTCAAGATTCAGCGCCTTGCCAAAATCCATCACAAACTGCGTCACTTCCTTCATCTGCCCCGTGGGACGAGGTATTTGGGTAAGGGAATGAAAATGTTTCCAGATCCTTTTCGGTTTTAAACTAAGAATTTCTGCTGTAGCCATATAATTGATTTTTTTAGTTGATTTTTTCTGTTGCTGTTTCCTGATTTTTTCTTTTAACATACGGCATGGCGAAAACACCGAAGAGGCCATAAAGAATCTGCCATACCGACTGAATGGTAAAAACAGCTCCTGCAAAGGCGAGCGCTTGATTTCCCGCTACACCCAGAATGAGGAGCGAGGAGATGACCATAAAATGCCAAGGCCCAATCCCGCCCTGAACCGGTACAGAAATACCTATATTGGTCATTGCAAATACAATTAAACCTGCCAGAGGTCCAAGCTCACTGGTAAAATCGAACGCATAAAAACAGATGTAAAAATACAAATAAAAACATAACCAGAGGAGGATTGTGTAGATTATTATGCGCCTTTTCTCTTTCATCACAGAAATGAGCTTTAAATCATATCTCAGGGTGTTGACGAATTTCTTTATCTTCAACATGAAGATTGTCCTCCTGAAAACCGTCAGCATCAATATTGCACCCGCCAGCATTGCTGCCATAACCATATATATCCATACAGACGAGAACAGATGTCTCATGTTCTCTGCGAACTGCGGATTATTGTTGAAATAGGAGATGAAAAAATCAATATAAAGCACTACACTGATAAGGATGACCGACACTCCTGCAATGATATCAATCACCTTGTCCACCAGGAATGTTTCCAGTGTTTTAGAGAATGGGATCTTATCATATTTACTTACAACGGCACAGCGCCACACATCACCGGCACGGGGTAACACAAAATTAACCGCATAATTCCCGAGGGTGGCATAGACAAGACTGGCTCTTGGAGGCTGATAGCCCAGTGAATTAACGAACAGCTCCCATCTCAGTCCCCTGAGTATATTTCCGATAAGCCCGAAGAGCAGGGAGAAAGCAATGATCAGGAAGTTGGCCGATTTAGTGATCTGCCACAACTCCCCTATATCGGTGTCCCGATACATTGCCCATATAATAAACAATCCCAGCAGCAAAGAAAGCAATGTCTTCAGAACGTTCTTTGCAGATTCAGCATTCATTTTCACCTATTCACCGTTTAATATCTTATACAACCAAGTTTGTTCCAATTGAGACGAAGCGCTCAGACAGGCAGCAATCAACAACCGTATCTACTTTTTTTAGATTACGTTTGTCATATATTATATAATAAAATGTTACCTTTGCGGCGGTAAAGATAAGTAATAATCGGCATATTGCAATGTTTCAGGTAAGAGCAAAAAAAAGCCTAGGGCAGCATTTCCTCAAAGAGACAGAGATCGCACGTCGTATCGCGGCAACTCTCGATGACTTCTCCTCACTCCCGTTACTGGAAGTAGGGCCCGGCACCGGCATGCTCACACAATTCCTGCTACAGAATGAGAGAGATCTCACCGTAGTGGAGATTGACCGCGAATCGATCGCATACCTGAACGAACATTTTCCCGCGCTGAAGGGCAGAATCCTTCAGGAGGATTTTCTCCGGATGGATTTCTCGGAACATTACAGCGGTAGCTTCTGCATTATCGGTAATTATCCTTACAATATCTCCTCCCAAATATTCTTTAAAGTGCTCGACAACAAGGAATCTGTCCCTTGCTGTGCGGGTATGATACAAAAGGAGGTTGCGGAACGCATAGTCGCTTCACCCGGCAGTAAAACATATGGTATCCTGAGCGTTTTGCTACAGGCATGGTACGATGTGGAATATCTGTTCACCGTGGACGAGCAGGCGTTTATCCCTCCGCCCAAAGTCAAATCGGCAGTTGTGCGTCTTACGCGAAACAAGCGAAAGCAACTCAACTGCAATGAAAAATTATTCAAAACCGTAGTGAAAACAAGCTTTAACCAGCGACGGAAGATGCTTCGCAACTCTGTTAAATCACTACTGTCAGAAGAGAGTCCTATGCCCGATGACCCGATGCTCACAAAACGACCTGAGCAGCTCTCCATAGAGCAATTTGAGCATCTCACCAACCTGCTGGAACCCCTGATCAGGCAAGCTCACCCGGAAGAGAGAAAGGACTGATTATTCACGATTAAAAAATGAGACATCATGGCGGAAGTAAAATTATTCTATCACAAAGAGGGAATCGTGAGATTAAGCCGCAGCCTCGATTTTCTGAAATCAAATCCCATACATAACTTTTTATGGATCGACCTCAACGACGTGGACGAAGAGGTAGAGAATGAATTGGAAGAATTCCTCAAGATTTACATTCAGGAAGAGGAGGAGATGATTGAGATTGAGATGTCGTCACGCTATATCGAGACGAGCGATACACTGGTAGTTAACTCCAACTTCCTGTTATCGAATTTCGAGACCGATCCCGTATCTTTTATCCTGAAGAACAACATCCTTATCACTGTTCGCGGTGAAGAGCTGATCTCGTTCCATGAAACGGTAAAAAAGATATCGGCCAACCCTAAAAACTATTCCACAGGTGCTCATGTGCTTGTAGCACTACTTGAGACACGCGTGGAATTCGATGCCGACATGATCGAGAACATGACGCAAAAGATCACTCAGCTAAGTAACTCGCTTACACTACAGGAGGCCGATGAGGAGCTGCTGTCGGAGATCAAGAACCTGCAGGAGAAAACCATGCTGCTCAGAGAGAACATCATCGACAAACAGCGTACGGTATCAAGCATGTTACGCAGCGAGTTTATTCCCGCGGAACTGCAACCCAAACTGACGATTATCATCAAAGATATCAACTCACTGGTGGAGCACATTAAATTCAGTTTCGACCGTCTGGATTATTTGCAGGATACCTTTCTCGGTTATGTGAACATCGAACAAAACAAGATCATCAAGATCTTTACCATCGTCTCCGTTATTTTCATGCCACCTACACTCATCGCCAGCATTTACGGGATGAACTTCTCCATCATGCCCGAGCTGGACAAGAAATGGGGCTACCCGATAGCGCTGCTGTTGATGGTGCTCTCATCGCTCTTTATCCTCTACTACTTCAAGAAAAGGAAGTGGTTGTAATCAGCGTGATAACTGCTCCAGCACATCTTTTCCATCGCAAATTCATCGGTAAGGACATATCTTACACAAATGCCGGAATTGGCTTACTCCAGCATAAAGTGCATTTGCGGCATTTTTTCAGGGAAAATGGAGCGGAGAGGTTCCTCTTTGGCTGAGGTGTGATACCCGAAGAGAAGCTGCGTCAATTCCCTTATATCCAGACTGAAACATGGCTCTTCAGGAAGGATGGTTCGCCCTGCAATGCCACCGGAGAGAGAGAATTGATCGTTGTTGTCGTGCAACAGTTCATCTTGCAAGACCACAGAAAATATTTTCTCTTCATACCGATCAGCAAAAAAGGAGAGCAACCTTTCTGCATCTATCACACGGGCCATACCTCTCAGATTTTTTTTGAGAGGATAGTCGTACAGTTTTGCCTCCTCAATCATAGCCAGGAAATCATCGAAAGTCTTCTGCAGGGTCATATCATTCTGCCGGTACATGGTATTGAAAGCTCTGTAAGCAGCATGCAGATCGCCGGGATGTGCATCTGTCAGCTCCCTGAGTGATGGTAACGGTTCCGTTCCGGCATCAAAGGTCTGAGCGAAACCATATTTATCATAGAATTGCAGCAGCCACTCTTCCTGGGGGACAAGCAGCATCAACGGGATCCCTCTTCTGACTGCCTCTCCGAAGCTGTTCAGCAACAACTGATGCATAAACCCTTTTTTTCTTGCTTCCGGCAGTGTGCAGACGCCCGACAGGTATATAACGGGGATTTCAGCACCACAAAAAGTGAACTGATAGGGTAACATCTGCAACGAAGCCACAGCCTTGCCCTCATCAACGTAGAGAAGTGTATTTTCATTCCTGTATTTGTGCCGAAAATAGATCTCCATATAATCATCAGGATCGCTGAAACATATTTTCCACATGTCCCAAACCTCCTGCTTTGTTGTATCGTCGGCAAATCTAATCATGACGCTCACTCCTTGAATCTTGCGTTGTATTTTTTGAGCAAAATATCAGGCTGGTAAGAAAGTTTGGCCTGACGCAGATTGTCAATACCCATATCCTCTTCACGATTGATATAGGTGAATTCGGATACTTCATTCTCTGCAAACTGCTGGTTGATGATCGTATAGGCACCGTGAATAGAGGTAAATGCTTTCTCCACGTGAACAACGATCGTATCCGTTGTAAGCGGCTCGCCAATCGTAAAGGCTGCAATTTCGTTATCCACGCATATCAACCCGCCCCTCAGTCCCAGGTACTCAAAATTATCGAGCATCAGCGTGGTGGCAAAATCATCATAAAGCAGGGAGGGGTCCTTCTCCTCAATGTTGATATCCATCCACTTGTCGAGCATGCTTTTGCACTCTTTCACCAATGCAGGATTACCTGTAAGAGATCTGTATTTCCAATCGTTTTCACGTTTAAACCGATTGATATGATTACGTTTACTCTGCAGTTTTTTGCCTTTCAGATGTGTCAGTTTCTCGGTTGTGTAGATATAATCGGAGACGCTCCTGTTGAGCTTATAGTCGAACCTGTCAGGCATCGCGGCCTCTATCTCATCCATCATCTCCCGCGTTAATCCTCTAATCTGAAAAACGGTGTCGAATTGAGTGTGATCCTCCTGAATGATTTCGAGACCCTTCTTAATATCCCCTGTCCCAATAGGTTTCAGGTATGAAATTCGTTTGTTGTTGTCTTTAAATCTGATAAACAACCAATCGTCTGTCACAGCAAACTGTGTGTCGAACTTTTTTCCCCAACAATACAAATTGGTGAAGCAGAGGTCTGAAGCTCTGTAATTTTGTTTAGAGAGATATGAATTGATGCTCTCTCTCTCTTTTAACTCTATCGATTTAAATTGCAGCATAAATTGGTCGCTTTAAAAACTCCTGAAACCTACAATCTCTCTGACATCTCTGATTGTTTTGGATGCACTCTCTCTCGCCATCTCTGCCCCTTCAAGCGTCACTCTGCGCAGGTAGGAATCATCTTTTTCTATCTCCACTATCCGTTCCCTAATGGGCGATGTTACCTTGATAATATCTTCAGCCAGCTGTTTTTTCAGATCACCGTAGCGTATCTCACAGCTGTTCCATTTATCCTCATAATGTTGCACCACTTCGGGTGTTGAGACAACACGCAGGAGGGTGAAAAGATTCTCAATATAATCAGGTTTTACGGAATCCGGCGCGGCGGGGCCGGCATCGGTGAGTGCTTTCTTCACCTTTTTCTCAATCTCTTTCGGGCTATCGCTCAAATAGATGGCATTGCCTTCCGATTTGCCCATCTTACCACTGCCATCCAGTCCCGGTATTTTCACCAGATCATCTCCGAAGTTATAGGCTACCGGCTCCTTGAAATAGTCCACCCCGTAGAAATTGTTAAATCGGCGGGCAAATTTACGTGTCATCTCCAGATGCTGCTCCTGGTCTTTTCCCACAGGTACCTTGTCGGCGTTATGAATTAAAATATCTGCCGCCATCAAGGTGGGATATGTTAAGAGTCCGGCATTCACGTTCTCGGGTTGTTTGCGCGCTTTTTCCTTAAAGGATGCTGTTTTTGCCAGCTCTCCCATGTAAGCGTGCATGTTCAGATAGAGGTACAGTTCTATTGTTTCACGCACATCGCTCTGTACATAAATGACCGATTTTTTCGGATCGATGCCTGCCGCCAGGTAATCCACCAGCACGTTTTTCACGTTATCGTGCAGTAACTTCGGGTCGGGATGTGTGGTGAGGGAGTGTATATCGGCAATAAAAAAATAACATCTGTTCTCTTCCTGCATCCGGATGAAGTTGCGCAATGCACCAAAATAGTTCCCCAGATGCAATTTTCCGGTTGAACGAATACCACTTAAAACTATATCCATGATCTGTTTCGATTGATTTGAATGTGCAAAGATAAGAAATTATCGTCAAAAAGAGATAACCGCGTTTGTACTCTCTCCTCGCATTCATATTGATACCTGTTCTAAAATAGGTCAATTAAGGTAATTTTGCCGCAAATAGTTCTCTTTTGATGTTTAAAAGTATTATTTTTGTAGTCATCATTGAAAAGTCGCAAAGAAGAATTGGACAGACAACCATGTTTCCAGTCAATATTCAAGTGATCATTTTCAAATCATCTAAATAACTTAAAAAAAAGAACTTTATGAGTTGGTTAATCAAATCATCTATCGGACGGAAGTTTGTGCAAAGTATCTCCGGCCTTTTCCTGATCTTGTTCTTGCTGTTCCACATGTCTATGAATCTGGTGCTCATATTCAATTATGAGACCTATAATTTCCTGGCCAATGAAATATTGGGTGCAAACTGGTGGGCAATCATCGGAACCGGAGTGATAGCACTGGGCTTCGTTGTTCACGTCATCTATGCCATCATTCTGACATTACAAAACATGAAAGCACGGGGTAATGACAGATACGCCTCTTCCAGTAAGACAAAGACAACATGGTCATCAAAAAATATGTTCGTTCTGGGTCTTTTCATTCTCCTGTTTCTCTTTTTACATTTATACCAGATGTGGTATCAGATGCAGTTTAAAGAGCTGTTCATGATTGAAGGTGCACGCCATGACGGTGCTCAGCTGGTGGAAGAGGTATTTTCACAGCTTTGGGTTGTGATCATATACGTTATCGCCTTTATCGCTCTGTGGTTCCACCTGACCCACGGTTTCTGGAGTGCACTCCACAGTGTTGGCTGGAATAACACCGTCTGGATGAAACGTCTCAAGGTGCTCGGAAATATCATCTCCACCGCTATATCACTCGGATTCATTATCGTGGCGATCGCCATTTATCTCGGATACTCTAACTTATTAGGATAACTAAAGAAATTGAATATTATGAATAAATTTGACGCAAAAATACCCAAAGGGCCTCTCGCCGATAAATGGACAAACTATAAGAACCATCAGAAACTGGTAAACCCTGCGAACAAACGCCGCCTCGACATCATCGTGATAGGTACCGGACTGGCTGGAGCATCTGCAGCCGCTTCGCTGGGTGAGATGGGGTTCAAGGTACATAATTTCTGCATTCAGGACTCTCCCCGCCGTGCGCACTCCATCGCAGCACAGGGTGGTATCAATGCAGCCAAGAACTATACCAACGACGGTGACTCTGTATACCGTCTGTTTTATGATACAATTAAAGGTGGCGACTATCGTGCACGTGAAGCCAACGTTTATCGTCTGGCAGAGGTGTCGAACAGTATCATCGACCAATGTGTGGCGCAGGGTGTTCCCTTCGCACGCGAATATGGCGGCTTGCTTGACAACCGTTCTTTTGGCGGAGCACAGGTGTCACGTACCTTCTATGCCCGCGGACAGACCGGACAACAGCTGCTGCTGGGCGCTTACTCTGCATTGAGTCGTGCCGTGCATAACAAGCAGGTGGAACTCTACACCCGCTACGAGATGGTTGACCTGGTTATTATCGATGGCCGCGCCCGCGGAATCATTGCCCGCAACCTGGTGACAGGAAAGCTGGAACGTTTCAGCGCACATGCGGTGGTGATCGCTACCGGCGGATACAGCAACACCTTCTTTCTCTCTACGAACGCGATGACCTCCAACGGATCGGCAGCATGGCAGTGTTACAAGAAAGGGGCTTATTTTGCCAACCCCTGTATGGCGCAAATTCATCCCACCTGCATCCCTGTGCATGGCGAATTCCAGTCGAAGCTCACGTTGATGTCCGAGTCGTTACGTAACGACGGACGTATCTGGGTTCCAAAGAAGCCGGAAGATGCAGAGGCTATCCGTGAAGGAAGGCTCAAGCCGACCGACCTGAAAGAGGAGGATCGTGACTACTACCTGGAACGTCGTTACCCTGCATTCGGGAATCTCGTACCGCGTGACGTGGCATCGCGTGCCGCTAAAGAACGCTGTGATGCAGGTTACGGAGTAGGAACAACCGGGCTGGCCGTCTATCTCGATTTTGCCGATGCGATTGAGCGTCTGGGCAAAGAGATGGTGGAAGCACGCTACGGCAACCTGTTCCAGATGTACGAAAAAATTGTGGACGATAATCCCTATACAACACCTATGATGATCTATCCGGCCATCCACTATACCATGGGAGGTATCTGGGTTGATTATGAACTGATGACCAACATCCCCGGCCTGTTTGCCATCGGCGAAGCTAACTTCTCCGACCACGGTGCCAACCGTTTGGGAGCATCGGCGCTCATGCAGGGGCTGGCTGACGGATATTTCGTTCTTCCTTACACAATTCAGAATTACCTGGCCGATCAGATCAATGTTCCGCGCTTCAAGACCGACGCTCCGGAATTTGTACAGGCCGAAAAAGAGATCAACGACCGCATAGAACGGTTGATGAACATCAGGGGAAAACACTCGGTGGATCATATTCACAAAGAACTGGGGCACGTAATGTGGGATTTTGTAGGTATGGGCCGCAACGCCGAAGGATTGAGACAGGCCATTGAGAAGCTGAAAGAGGTGAAGAAGGACTTCTGTACCAACCTGCGTATTCCCGGAAACAAGGAAACACTTAATGTGGAGCTCGAAAAAGCATTACGCCTGGCTGATTTCATTGAAATTGGAGAGCTGATGGCTCACGACGCGCTCGACCGCGAAGAATCGTGCGGCGGACATTTCCGTCTTGAACACCAGACACCCGAAGGCGAAGCATTGCGTCATGACGACCAGTTTGCTTACGTTTCCTGCTGGGAATATCAGGGAGAAGAAAAAGCTCCGGTGATGTACAAGGAACCCCTCGAATACGAATTTATTGTTCGTCAGCAGAGAAACTACAAATCTTAAATGGTTGATAGAATAAGCGTAAAATTAAAACAACAAACAATCATGGATAAAGATATCAACATAAAAGTAAAAGTTTGGCGTCAGAACGGTCCAAAAGATAAAGGATATTTTGAAACCTTCCCGCTGGAAAATATCTCTCAGGGGAGTTCATTTCTGGAAATGCTGGACATTCTCAACGAAAATCTCATCAACGAGGGAAAAGAGCCTGTTGTTTTCGATCACGACTGTCGTGAAGGTATTTGCGGCATGTGCAGCCTTTATATCAACGGACATCCGCACGGCCCTGATGAAGGGATCACCACCTGTCAGCTTCATATGCGCAGGTTCAACGATGGAGACACCATCACCGTAGAGCCATGGCGTTCGGCAGGATTCCCCATTATCAAAGACCTGATAGTAGATAGAACAGCCTTCGACAAAATCATTCAGGCTGGCGGCTATGTATCGGTGAACACCGGTAGTGCCGTTGATGCCAACGCTATACCTATTCCGCGGGACGATGCTGAGATGGCGATGGATGCCGCAGCATGTATTGGTTGCGGTGCCTGTGTGGCAGCCTGCAAGAATGGATCAGCGATGCTTTTCGTCTCTGCCAAAGTGAGTCAGCTGGCCCTGTTGCCGCAAGGCAGAGTGGAAGCAACCAGACGCGCCAAATCTATGGTTGCCAAAATGGATGAGCTTGGATTCGGAAACTGTACCAATACAGGTGCTTGTGAGGTGGAGTGTCCGAAGAATATCTCCATTAGCAATATCGCCCGACTGAACCGCGAGTTTTTAAAAGCAAAATTCCAGGACTAAACGTTCCTAAACCTATACTGAAAAAGCGTTTCTTCTCTACTAACGGAGAAAGAACGCTTTTCTCATATAGTTTTTTAAGGTTTCTTTAACAATCAATAGATAATCTTATTTGTTTTACATTTGTCATAGATTTACATTTGTAATGCACAATTCAAGAATCATTAATGTTTTACCTAAAATAAAAAAAAATGAAAACAAAGAAATTTATCCTAAGCAGCATGGCCATCCTGTTATTGACCATGCTTAGCCTGCCTCTCTCTGCTCAGATAAAATTTGGGGTGAAAGCAGATGTAGGACTCAATAATCCTAGTTTCAACAGCGATGCGCTGAAAGTGGAGAATATGACATCCTATAGCATAGGGCCTTCGATTGAAGCGATGTTTCCATTTGCTGTGGTTGATTTCGGGATAGAAGCATCTCTACTCTACAACGACAACCGCATGACTGTTTCCAATCTTTCAGGTGAGGGTAATGAGCCACAGGAGGTATATAACCGTTATCTCAATCTCCCTGTGAATGCAAAAGTAAAATTTGGTTTGGGTATGCTTCCTTTGAGGATGTTTGCTACTGCAGGCCCCTATGCCGGATACCTCTTATCGGGTGACGGGATTAATTTTCAGGATGTAGGAGACGACATCAAGGCAAAGGAGTTTCAGGCCGGAGCCAATATTGGCTTTGGTGTGGAAGTGCTGCATATGATTCAGGTAGGGTTGAACTACAGTGTACAGCTTACAGATAACTATGCACACGAGGAGCCCAACTGGAGAGACCCCCTGAACGGCAAAACGGAAACCTGGAGTATTACGGGAGCCGTCTATTTTTAAACTATGTTCGCCGATGTAATACTTCCGCTCCCGCTTCCCGATCTTTTCACATATGCCGTTCCGGCAGAGATGCAGGATAAGATTGGGATAGGATTCAGGGTAATAATCCCTTTCGGAAGAAGGAAATATTACACCGCTATCGTCAAAGCGATTCACTGGGATGCTCCCGAAAATATTGAAGTGAAAGAGATCCATTCTCTCATCGATTCACACGCTGTGGTGAACGAACAACAACTGACGTTGTGGGAATGGATCTCTTTTTATTATCTGTCTCCACCGGGGGATGTCTATAAAGCGGCACTCCCCTCCCCGATGAAACCCGAAGATCTTCTAAGTAAGTTTACACCCAAAACAGAAACATTTATTCAAATCAACCCCTCGTTGGATGCAAGTTCCGTTACGGGACTACTTGGGAGAGCAAAGAAGCAGCAACTGCTGATGGATGAGATAATCCATTATTTTACTGAAAAAAAATGTGAGAGAGTCAGCAAAAAAGAGATATCCGGCCTCTCAAACTACTCTCCCTCCGTGCTCAACGGGTTACTGCAAAAAAAGATACTGCTGGCACACTCGATCGAAACAGGCCGCATCAATTCCGGGATTATCCCTACCCGTGAACCTTACCCGCTGAATGAACATCAGCAAAAAGCACTCATTGAACTGAACAACTGTTTCAAAGATAAACAGATCTCTCTACTGCATGGAGTAACATCGAGCGGAAAGACAGAGATCTACATCCATCTCATTCAGCAATTTCTGGCTGTAGGAGCACAGACCCTTTACCTGCTCCCTGAGATAGCGCTGACCACTCAGCTGACACAGAGGCTGCAGGCTGTTTTCGGCGATAAGATAGGTATCTACCACTCCAGGATCAATGAGAATGAACGTACGGAAATATGGCAGAAAATGTTATCGGAGAACCCCTACAAGATTATTCTTGGTGTGCGATCCTCACTTTTTCTTCCGTTCCGTAAATTGGGACTTGTGATTGTAGATGAAGAACATGAAACAAGCTACAAGCAACAGGAACCGGCACCACGTTATCACGCACGCGATGCGGCTATTATGCTGGCTCATTTTCACAATGCGAAAACCGTGCTGGGTTCGGCCACTCCATCGTTAGAATCCTATTACAATGCGCAAACCGGAAAATATGGATTGGTCACATTAACAGAACGTTTTAACGGAGTGATGATGCCCCGCATACAGCTGGAGAACACAAGGGATTTGCGCAGAAAAAAGAAGATGAAGTCACTGCTCGCACCGGCGCTTATCGAAGAGATAAACGCTGCGCTGGAAAATGAGGAACAGGTGATACTCTTTCGCAACCGACGGGGATTTGCGCCGTTGATAGAGTGCAGTCAGTGTGCATGGACTCCCAGATGCAGCCGTTGTGATGTCACTCTCACCTATCATAAAAAGGGCAACAAGCTGGTGTGTCATTATTGTAACAGTCACTACCGCCTACCGACGGAATGTCCTTCATGCCTAGAGAAGAGCCTCAAGCCACTAGGTCTGGGAACAGAACAGCTGGAAGAGGAGGTGTCACTTCTTTTCCCCGGAACTGTCGTGGCAAGGATGGATATGGACAGCACACGGGGTAAAGATGCATACGAAAGGATTATCAATGACTTCCAGGAGAAGAGGATTCAGATTCTGGTGGGAACACAGATGCTTTCAAAAGGATTGGATTTTGATAATGTGAGGGTGGTAGGCATCATCTCGGCCGACTCGTTGCTCAACTATCCCGATTTTCGCTCACATGAGCGGGGATTTCAGCTAATGACACAGGCTGCCGGACGCTCCGGAAGAAATACCAGACAGGGGATAGTCATCATACAGAGTGCAGATCCGGCACAGGCTGTTTACTCCTATGTCTCCCGAAACGATTACGAGCTTTTCTTCGAAACTCAGCTATCTGAACGCAAACTATTTAACTATCCTCCATTTTGCCGGCTGATCCGCATCGTGTTAAAGCATAAGGAGGAGAGAAAGGCAGAAGCTGCATCTTCTCTGTTAGCCGATATCCTAAAAAAAACGCTGCATGAACGTCTGCTTGGTCCCAACAAACCAATCGTGAGCCGAATACAATTGTACCACATTCGCGAAATACTGCTGAAACTGGAAAATGGGCTCTCGCCACACAAGGTGCGTGACATCATGAAAAAGGCAGAAAGCAGTTTGCGAAGTAATCCTGAATTTAAGTATGTTACACTTTATTACGATGTGGATCCGCTGTGATAATAGAACAAAAAACCGGCATCACTTTCGTCATGCCGGTTTTTATGCTCTTTATAGATTAGCTCATGCAGAGCTTCATTTCATTTCAATTTCTTCTTTCAGGTCTATTTCGTTTCCGTCCTTGTCATAAAAGACGTATTGCAGGAATCCAAGCTTCTGATCGGGGATAATTCTCATTCCCACGTTGAATTTTTTCTTCCATCTATACTTCAACGAAAACAAACCCTGCTGAATGAACGCTGCAACATAGGGGTGTATGTGCAGACTGAATTTCTTCACTTTCAGTTTAGTTACTAAATAATCGATCTTCCCTTCCAAAGTATCAGTGAAAAGAATCGACGATTTTATTTTTCCTTTACCAAAGCATGTGGGGCATTCCTCGCTTGTGGCAATTTCCATTTCGGGGCGTACACGCTGACGCGTGATCTGCAATAACCCGAACTTACTCAATGGCAAAATGTTATGCTTGGCTCTGTCTTTCGCCATAAGCTCCTGCATCTTTGCAAACAGCTTATTGCGATGATCACCTTTGCTCATATCGATAAAATCGATAACGATGATACCTCCCATATCCCGCAACCGCAATTGACGGGCAATTTCTTCGGCGGCGGCCACATTCACCTCATAAGCGCTATCTTCCTGATCCAGTTTCGATTTGTTGCGGTTTCCGCTATTAACATCGATTACATGCAACGCCTCGGTATGTTCAATGATCAGATAGGCTCCGTTTTTGAATGTAACAGTTTTTCCAAAGAGCGATTTTACCTGTTTAGTTATGCCGAAATTATCCAAAATGGGCAATGCACCGTTGTATTCCTTTACAACATTTTTTCTGTCCGGTGCAATAATGCTTACATATTCGGCAATCTGTTTAGACACGTCCCTGTCGTTGACGTGTATCTGTTCAAAAGATGGACTGAAGGTATCTCTTAACAGCGCTACAGTACGACCAGTCTCCTCATAAATGAGAGAAGGGACTTTGGCTTTCTGTATCTTTCCGATATTGTCTTCCCATCTTTTAACCAGAACTTTCAGCTCAGCATCGAGATCTGCAACTCGCTTACCTTCGGCATTCGTGCGTATGATGACGCCGTAATTCCTGGGTTTGATACTTTGGATGAGTTGCCGGAGTCTGGCGCGCTCCTCGCGCGATTTGATCTTTTGTGATACTGATACGCGATCAATAAATGGTATTAATACCATAAACCGTCCCGCGAAAGAGATCTCAGCAGTTAATCTCGGCCCCTTGGTAGAGATAGGCTCCTTGGCAATCTGCACCAGGATTTCCTGTCCCACTTTCAGTATGTCCGAAATTGATCCCTCTTTATCAATATCAGGTTTCAGCTTCATTTTCTGAAGCTGCGGAATCTTTTTTTTGTCTTCAACAAATTTCTGAAAGTCCAGAATTGAGTTGAATTCAACCCCTAAATCCAAATAGTGAAGAAAAGCGTCCTTTTTGTGTCCTACATTCACAAATGCAGCGTTAAGGGCGGGCATCAGTTTTTTAACTTTGCCCACGTAAATGTTTCCAACCGCGAAAGAGCCATCCAGGCTTTCCTGTTGCAGTTCAACAAGTTTCTTGTCTTCAAGAACAGCAATGGTAATCTCTTTAGATTGAACATCTACAACAAGTTCGCTTGTCACAATTGTTCTTTTTTTTAATGATTTAATAATAATACGGGCTTCTGTCTTCACAGCAGAAAGGAGGTTCTCTCCAGAACCACTCCCTTGTTGAATACACAAAGAACAAACTTAATGTTTTACTATTTATTGTTAAGTTTGTTCCTGTATATGTTTGTAAAAAAATACCAGGCCTATTTCTTTTTCTTGTGCCTATTTTTTCTTAGTCTTTTTTTACGCTTGTGAACAGACATTTTATGCCTCTTTCTTTTTTTTCCACTTGGCATCTTAATTTCTCCTTTTAAATTAAATTATTTTGTTTCCTTTACCTGAGCTACAAATGTTTTAGCCGGCTTGAAAGCAGGAATATTGTGTTCTGGAATAATGATTGTGGTATTTTTTGAAATATTACGAGCTGTTTTCTGCGCTCTTTTCTTTACGATGAAGCTGCCGAAACCTCTCAAATATACGTTTTCGTTACTTGCCAAAGAATCTTTCACCACATCCATAAAAGATTCAACCGTTGCCAATACCGACGCTTTGTCTACGCCTGTGTTCTTTGCAATTTCATTTACAATGTCTGCTTTAGTCATTTTATTTATATTTATAATATTAATAATAATTATAGCGTTTGTTATTTAGTAAAATTTTGGACTGCAAATATATAGCTTTTTTTTCAACGCGTAAAATAAATATGGGTAATTTTTCTCTTTTTTCTCCATTTTACCTGAAAATGCACTTTTTAGATTAGTTTTGCAGTGCAAAAGAATATGAAATGGAGAAATCAGCAGATCACACCCCGATCACCACACACTTATTGAATTGGTATAAAGAGCATAAGCGGCAATTGCCGTGGCGTGAGACGAGCGATGCATATAGTATATGGATTTCGGAGGTTATTTTACAACAAACAAGAATTGCCCAGGGAGAAGATTATTTTCTGCGATTTATGGAACGTTTCCCCAATGTTCAAATGCTCGCTGAGGCTGAAGAGGAAGAGGTGTTAAAACTATGGCAGGGACTCGGCTATTATTCACGGGCAAGGAATATGCACGCCGCAGCAAAACAGATTGTGGGTCGATTCGACGGCACCTTCCCTAATGCATACAGCGACATACTATCACTTAAAGGTGTGGGGGAGTATACTGCTGCGGCCATTTCATCCATTGCTTTCAATGAGCCCCGCGCCGTGGTGGATGGGAATGTACAGAGAGTGATTGCCCGTCTGTTTGCTATTGAGAGTTCCATTCACACCTCTGCGGGTAAAAAGTCAATAGCAGAGATTGCACAATCGTTAATTGCAGAGGAAAGTCCCGGCAGTTATAATCAGGCTCTGATGGACTTTGGATCAATGGTCTGTACCCCAACTCAACCCAGGTGCACAGATTGTCTGCTTCAGGATTACTGTGCTGCCTATGCTGAGAACCGTGTCATTGATTTTCCCGTTAACAACCGAAAAGTACCAATCAAAAAGCGCTACTTCAACTATTTCCATATCGTACAAGGTAATAGCACTTTTTTGCAAAAACGGGTAATGTCAGATATCTGGAAAAACTTGTACGAGTTTCCGCTTATCGAAACCCTGTCGGCAATGGATTTTACACAGCTGGAACAGACGATAGAATTCAGTGATCTTTTTTCCGGAATACCTTCTCTCACCATTGATCATCTGCTTACATTGAAGCACCAGCTAACGCATCAGCTCATTCACACAAATTTTTACCGCGTGATTATTCCCGAGAATTATCTGTTCGCATCTCCTCTAAATGCCATCAAGATAGACAAAGAGCAACTTTCAAGCTATCCAGTATCAAGATTAACAGATAAATATATTACAATAATTTAGTGATCTGTTTTTGTCAATTACAAATTAATGCTTAATTTTGCTTTGTTAGCGTAAAACTATTTTTAAACCAAAAAATTAATTAGTTATGTCTGTGAACAAAGTTATCTTAGTTGGAAATGTAGGGAAAGACCCTGAAATGAAGTATTTTGACAATGATGTTGCGAAAGCGAACTTCTCGCTTGCTACAAGTGAAAGAGGTTACACTACTTCTGGGGGAACACAAGTTCCTGAAAGAACGGAGTGGCACAACATTGTTTGCTGGAGAGGATTGGCGCAGATTGCTGAAAAATTTGTGAAAAAAGGAACGATGCTTTATGTTGAAGGTAAAATTCGTTCACGATCATATGATGATCAGAACGGAGTGAAGAGATACATTACCGAGGTAGTGGCCGACAATATTGAGCTGCTGAGCCGCAAATCGGGCGGCGCAGATGGTGATAACGGGGGAGGCAGAACTGAACCCCAGGGTTCTTCCGGAATGACTACCGATCTGGACAATAGCTCGGAAGTGGATGATTTGCCATTTTAATTAAAACATTGTAATTTTGCAGGAGAATGTTTTATCTCTTTTTAATAAAAATAAAGCGTTAAAACATTCTCTTTGTTTCACTAAAAAATAGCCAATTGGACCCTGACCCTTTATCCTGTTTATCCCTGAACTTGCCGGTCCTTGCACCAGCGGTATCTGATTATATTTTATTTGCACTACTCCTCTTGTTCATTATCATCAACGCAATTATTGCAGGTTCTGAAGTTGCTTTTTTCAGGGTTGAACAAGAATCAGCCGATGATGTACATACATCTGAAGTGACTAAAAAAATCCTAATTTCTCATCTTCTACACAAACCTGAAAAGCTTCTGGCTTCAATTGTCGTTGCCAACAATTTCCTCAATGTAACTATTGCTGTACTAATTATTTATCTGCTGAACAGGCTACCCTGGTTTGAAGGAAATATTATTTCGACTCTATTGCTCGAAATCATTATCCCCTTCAGTGTGATACTGCTCTTTACAGATATCCTGCCCAAAATGTATGCTTCACATAATCCCATTCGTTTTGCCGGAGATAACGCCAGGTTTATTCATTGGTTAAACAGACTTATGAATCCGTTTTCATCACTTCTGGTGAAGAGCACTTCCTTCTTCAATCAATCTATCACTCAACGAAGGCGCGAAATTTCGGTAGACGATCTCTCAAGGGCACTGGAGATCACATCGAATGAAATTACGCTCGAGCAGGAAAAGGATATGCTGGAAGGGATTATCCGTTTTAGAGATAAGAAAGTAGACGATATATTTGTCTCAAGGAGCGATATGGTGACCCTTGATCTGCAAACACCATTCAGGGAAGTGATTGATTTCATTGTGGATGCCGGCTTCTCCCGTATTCCTGTTTTCGAGGATAATCATGATAATATCAAAGGCATTTTGTATGTGAAAGACCTGCTGCCTCACCTTGGTAAAGCGGGCAGTTTCAAGTGGCAGTCGCTCATACGTCCGGCCTATTTCGTTCCGGCGACAAAGCGCATTGATGATCTTCTGGAGGAATTCCGTGCCAATAAAAATCATATGGCCATCGTTGTGGATGAGTATGGTGGTACCTCGGGACTGGTGACAATGGAGAATATCCTTGAAGAGATTGTAGGTGATATAAGTGACGAATACGACGACGAACTTCCTTTTTATACGATGGCCGCAGACGGTTCATACATATTCGAAGGTAAAACGCCGCTGGATGATTTCATAAAAATCAGCGGTGTGCCTGAGAAAGATCTTGAGAAAATGGCGGAAGAGGCTGATACACTTGCAGGGCTGCTTCTGGAATTGAAAGGCGATTTTCCAAAACGTAAAGAGAGCTTTACCTATCACAATCACACCTTTCTGGCAGAAGAAATGAGCAAAAAGCGGATTACGAAAGTACGCTACATCCCGCCGAAGAAGAGAAAAGAGGAATAATTGTCAGGATTAGCCTGCCCTAAAAGTTCAAAGAATGCTTATCAGAAAAGAACATAGTGACACCGGAGGGCTGCTGGGAATCTGGAAGATGGATGAAACACGTGAAGCGCTCATCCACCTTTTCCCTGAACATCTTCGTCCCGAGGTGATGGAATATGTCAACGGCGTCCGTTCAGACAGGCGCGCTATCGAATGGCTATCTACACGCATCATGTTACTGGATCTGTTAGGGAAGGAGCAAATCATACACAACAGAGAGGATGGGAGTCCCTACCTGGAGGATGGGAAGCCGCACATCAGCATCTCCCATACGAAAGATTATGCTGCAATCCTGCTACACGACTCCTGTCCCGTTGGTATCGATATTGAAATCCGTTCGGAGAGAGTAAAAAAGATTGCAGGTAAATTCATTTCTGTCAAAGAATATATCGATCCGGCACAGAAAACAATACATCAGTTATTACACTGGTCCGCAAAAGAGAGCTTGTTCAAACTGATGAACGAGCAGGGTATTGATTTCAGACAACATCTTTTTGTCCACCCCTTCACCCCCGCCTTAAAGGGCATAATAACAGCTACTGAAACCAAAACAGATCAATCCTGCTCCTTCACTGTGCACTATGAAGTGCATCCCGATTATGTCCTCACCTGGACAGCAGGCTGATTCAATGATTTGATGATTCTGCGATTCTGCGATGTGCAGATCCTGATGGATCAGCTCCATTGCATTGAATCAGTCAATCACTATATAAAAACGCTCCGGAGATTCTCTCCGAAGCGCTTTCAATATTTATAACGACAAAACGATTAAGCGTTCAATGACACACGTTTGAAGATGTTTACTGTTAGCTCTTTATCGCTTTCTTTCAGGAATTGTTCAATACTCTTTTTCGCATCCTTCACATAATCCTGTTGAAGAAGGGTTGATTCCTTATAGAACTTCTGCAATGATCCTTCTGCAATTCTGTCTAGTAAATTTTCAGGCTTGCCGGCTTCGCGTGCTTTATCACGTGCGATTTCTAGTTCCTTCTCTTTCACTTCGACAGGAATACCTTCTATTGTAACAGCTACCGGATTCATAGCAGCTACCTGCATAGCCACATCTTTGGCAACACTTTCAGCCACATCAGATTTATTGAATCCTACTATGGTAGCAAGCTTATTACCCATGTGAATGTAAGATGTCACAAAAGGAGCTGTAATATGTTCGTAAAAACCCAATTCCATTTTTTCTCCTGTAGCACCAATCTTATCGGTAATCATCTGTGAAATGGTTCCATTGGAAAGCTCCACAGCGAGTAACTGATCAAGCGTTTCGGGCTTATGAGCGATTGCAGCATCGAGAATCTGCTGTGTGAGAGAAATGAATTCTTCATTTTTGGCGACGAAGTCTGTTTCACATTGCAGTGCAACCACTGCCGCGAAATCACCCTCTGTTGCCGCCAATACACATCCTTCAGATGCTTCACGGTCTTCACGTTTCGCTGCTACAGCCTGCCCTTTCTTACGGATGATCTCCATTGCTTTATCGAAATCACCGTTCGCTTCATTCAATGCATTCTTGCAATCCATCATTCCCGCACCTGTCATTTTGCGCAGATGCTGGATTTCTGCCATTGTAACTGCCATATTCTGTTTATCTGTTTTAATGTTTTGTTTATTCGTCTACCTCTGCGTCTTTCGCGAATTTACTTACTACGTCAGCTTTCATCGCTTCGGTATCTTCTTTTTTCACACGTTCTTTCCTAGCTGCTTTCGATTTGCGTTCTCTGCGCTGAGGTGCTTCCTCGTCCTGATCTTCAGCTGCAGCAGCATCTGCTTTTTCCACTTTACGTTCATCCAATCCCTCTTTGATAGCCTCACAGATGAAACCCAGTATCATGTCAACAGCTTTCGCTGCATCATCGTTTGCAGGAATAGCGAAATCAATATTGGAGGGGTCGGAATTAGTATCTATGATACCAAATACGGGTATTCCAAGACGTTCAGCCTCTTTCACGGCAATCTGCTCTTTCATCACATCCACAACAAAGATTGCTGAAGGAAGACGGGTAAGGTCCTGAATAGAACCCAGATTTTTCTCTAATTTTGCACGCTGACGTGTAACCTGTAGTTTTTCGCGTTTTGATAGAGTCTCGAACGTACCATCTTTGATCATCTTATCAATACTGCTCATCTTTTTCACCGCTTTGCGTATGGTGGGGAAGTTGGTAAGCATACCGGCCGGCCAGCGTTCAATAACGTATGGCATGTTCACGCTTTGTGCTTTCTCTTCAACCACAGGCTTAGCCTGTTTTTTGGTTGCCACGAAAAGGATTTTTTTCCCTGTTTTTGCAATTTGTTTCAGGGCAGCTGCAGCCTCTTCGGCTTTTGCGATTGTTTTGTAAAGATCAATGATATGGATTCCGTTGCGCTCCATGAAAATGTAAGGAGCCATTGCCGGATTCCATTTTCTTTTTAAGTGACCGAAATGTGCTCCGGTCTCAAGAAGTTGGTCAAATTCTAATTTTGCCATTTTTGTTTTTTAATTTATTCGTTTACTTTCTTTTTCTAAATCGAATCGTAAGGTAAATTACCTAAGTTGCTGTTGATTCGTTTACCCGATAACGTCCTTACGATTTAGATACTAAACGTTGTTGCCTTGAAGGCCACTTTATCTATCCATCCTTCTCTCCTGCAGCATGATGCGGCAGATGAAGCGGATTGTATACACAAAAAGTTAACGTTTCGAGAACTGGAATCTCTTTCTTGCTTTGGGTTGTCCCGGTTTCTTGCGTTCAACAACACGTGGATCACGGGTCATGAAGCCCTCAGCTCTTAAAGCCGATTTATCTTCGGGATTAATTTTTACCAAAGCACGTGCAATTCCTAATCTGGCTGCCTCCGATTGTCCTTTATATCCCCCGCCGCCGAGGTTGATTCTGATATCGTACTTTTCCAATACGTCCAGGGTATTCAACGGCTGTTTTACAACAAATTGAAGGATAGAAGAAGGGAAATAATTTTCCAGCTCGCGTTTATTGATCACAATCTTGCCTGTACCTTCGGTTAATATAACACGGGCTACTGCTGCTTTGCGTCTTCCTAATGCATTTACTGCTTCCATCTTGATTATTTAAGAGAATTAATATCTAATTTTTTGGGTTTTTGTGCCTGATGCGGATGTTCTGTTCCTGCATACACAAACATATTTGTCAAAATAGCATCACCAAGCTTGTTCTTTGGCAACATCCCTTTCACCACTTTCCTGAAAAGTCTGTCCGGACCCTTAGCCATCAAATCGGCGGGTGTAAATGCACGTTGTCCGCCCGGATAACCTGAATAACGAAAATAAATACGATCGGTCCATTTATTTCCTGAAAGCGTTACTTTATCAGCATTTAAGATGATCACGTTGTCTCCGCAATCAACGTGCGGCGTAAAACTCGGTTTATACTTGCCTCGCAGCAACTTGGCTACTTCTGAACAAAGACGTCCCAAAGGTTGTCCTGCAGCATCAATTTCAACCCATTCCTTCTTTGCCGTTTCTTTATTTACAGAAATGGTTTTATAACTTAGTGTATCCACTTTGTTTAATGTTTTAATTAGTAAATAATTGTGAAGTTGATTTATCTTGCTCCCATTTCATCTTGCTAAGGGACAAAAAGGCAAATAAACAGCTATAAATCAAACTTTTAATTGATAAAAACTAATAATCGGACTGCAAAGTTACAATAATTCAGATTATTAACAAAGAATTTACCATGATTTTCTTTCAGGGAACCGATATTATTTTTCTGTGAATCACACTGTCAGCTCCACACCTTTCGGGTTCCTGAGCTTCAAAACAATCCTTCCCTCCCACTCTGCTGCTGCCGCGCGTTACATCTGCGGTTAAAGAGAAATGGCGATCAAAACCATGAAGATCATACTTCCCTGTTCAGTTTTTGGTCATTTTAACTTCCTGGTGAAAATTATCGTTTCTGATTTTTGCGTATTGATAAAAATAATGTATCTTTGCACCCACAAATCAGGGCTCCGTAGCTTAACTGAATAGAGCATCTGACTACGGATCAGAAGGTTACAGGTTTGAATCCTGTCGGAGTCACATAAAAAACCATCCAACATAATAACTGTTGGATGGTTTTTTATTTCCCTCTTTTCGACAACAGCTCCCCATCACCTTTCACACGATGTCACCATCTTTTTACAACTACTTGTCTGCAGCCTCCTTTACCGACACAACGTCGTCTTTCAGCGTGAATTCACCCATATCAATTAAAAAACGAAGGACAAGGATTACTCTGTCGCTTTTTTCTTCCGACAGCGAATCCACGAGATTGTTCAGTCTGCGTGCCGGCTGCTCTTGTAAAGAGGCTCTCAGCTGCTCTTCTATCTGACGAAACTCATAGTTCGATAATCCGGTTTCGTTTTTCTTTAGACAAACATCGCAATGCCCGCAATCTGTAGGATCTTTCTCCCCAAAATAGATC
>JAENWZ010000380.1 GCA_016649795.1 Proteiniphilum sp.
ACTTTCACCGAAAAGTTGTTTCCACCATTCGGACAGGAAGTGCAGTTTGGGATGGTAGTTCACCATGATCTCGATCTTCTTGCCCTGTTTGTAGAGCTCGTTGCGAATCACCGCGTAGATGGCCGGCAGATTGTAGTCGAACGCAGCAGCGGGATCAGTGGCTTTCTCTATCTCAAGGGCTCCACCCACCAGTTTGCGGATGTCTATTCCTGCCACCGCTATCGGAAGGAGACCCACAGGTGTGAGTACCGAGTAGCGTCCCCCCACATTGTCGGGGATAACAAATGTTTTGTAGCGCTCTGTTGTAGCCAGTGCGCGAAGAGCACCTTTGGATGCGTCAGTGACGGCAACAATCCGTTTTCGTGCCTCCTCTTTTCCCACCTTGTTCTCCAGCTGATCTTTCAGCAGGCGGAAGGCAAGTGCCGGTTCGGTTGTTGTGCCTGATTTGGATATGTTGATGATCCCGAACTGTTTCTCTTCCAGCAAGCTCATTAGCTCATGCAGATAATCTTCGCTGATATTGTTACCGGCATAGAGGATAACCGGGTTTTTGCGTTCTTTTGGATCCTGCAGCCAGTCGAAAGAGCCGGAGAGAGCATCTATCACTGCACGGGCACCCAGGTAGCTACCTCCGATACCTATCACCACAACCGCTTCGCAGTGCGTACGCAGCACGGTTGCCGCATCTTCAATCTCTCTTAGCATCTCATCCGTGATGGAAGAGGGGAGAGTGACCCATCCCAGGAAATCATTTCCTTCGCGTGAGCTGTCGTATAACGCCTGATTGCAGGCTGTTGCGTGAGCCGATTGTTTCAGAATAGCTTCTTCTGAAAGAAAATTGGAGACATGTTTGATGTTTAGTTGAATACTATCCATTGTTATTTTATTTTGGTCTGTTTGAAACTTTTATTCATTGAAAACAGTGCTCTTTTTTTTAATTGGATCAGATTGAATCTGCCTGAACGATATTGAATTGAGGCTGAGATTCAGCCCCGTCATCCAATCCACATCAGAAAAAATCGATCAGTTTTTTGATGGCTGTCTGTGGTTGAAGTTTCTCGAAGAGAATCTGATAGACTGTCAGGGCTATGGGCATATCAATCTTGAAACGATCGTTTAGTTCGTATATGCATTTTGCACCATAATACCCTTCGGCAATCATCTCCATCTCCAGTTGCGCCGACTTCACCGAATATCCTTTCCCAATCATTGCACCCAGTGTCCTGTTGCGGCTGAACTGCGAATAACCGGTGACGAGCATGTCCCCCAGATAATGCTGCTCTCCTATATCGCGTTCAGTGGGGACAACGCCGTCGAGAAAACGTGACATCTCCTTGGCACAGTTGCTCATCAGTACTGCCTGGAAATTATCGCCGTAGAGCAAACCCTGGCATATGCCGGCTGCAATGGCGTAGATGTTTTTCAGTACGGCTGCCAGTTCAATACCGACCACATCGTTAGAGATGCGTGTTTTCAGAATTCTGGAACTGATGGCCTCTGCGAGCAGTTTCGCTTTCGACTCATCTTTGCTGGCTACCGTCAGAAAAGACAACCTCTCAAGCGCCACCTCTTCT
>JAENWZ010000386.1 GCA_016649795.1 Proteiniphilum sp.
TATATGATAATCTGAAACAGATTCTATCCACCTCCGATCTGGTGAAATTTGCCAGGTACAAACCCTATCCCGATGAAAACGATTTGAGTATGGTGAATGCCTATTTCTTTGTGAACCAGGCCAGAGAGCCTGATCCTGTTTTAGTGAATGAGGATATTGAGAAGAATGCTAACAATGAGACATCGGAAAAGGGTGTCGAAAAGAGTGGATAAGAATGGAATTTTTACATCCTGAATATCTCTATCTGTTGCTGCTGCTTATACCCCTGATAGTGTGGTATGTGATGCGATTGTCGAAGACACAGGCTTCGTTCAAGCTGGCATCTGCCAATGCATTTAAGGGGATGAAGCCCGATTTCAGGGTCTATATGCGCCATTTCCCGTTTCTGTTGCGATTGATCTCCATCGCTCTTGTTGTCATCGTGATTGCCCGCCCACAAGCGGTAAGCAGCTGGGAAGAGACAGAATCACAGGGGATTGATATCGTCTTAGCGCTCGATGTCTCCGGCTCGATGTTGTCACAGGATCTGAAACCCGACCGTCTTCAGGCTGCGAAAAAAGTGGCGGCTGAGTTCATTACTGATCGCGTAAACGACAATATTGGACTAGTGATTTTTGCAGGTGAGAGCTTCACGCAGTGTCCGCTCACGACCGATCATAAGGTGTTGCTGAACCTGTTGAACGAGATCAATTTCGGGATGATAGAAGATGGAACAGCCATCGGCCTCGGACTTGCAACCTCAGTGAACAGATTGAAAGAGAGCGACTCGGAGTCGCGCGTGGTGATATTACTGACTGACGGTACGAATAACAGCGGGCAGATAGCTCCGCTCACCGCTGCCGATCTGGCGCGATCCTATGGGATACGTGTCTACACGGTGGGGGTGGGGACCAAAGGGATGGCTCCTACACCCGTGAATACACCTTATGGTATCAGAATGCAGAACATGCCGGTGGATATCGACGAGAAAACGCTCACTGAGATTGCTGCGATGACAGGAGGACAATATTTTCGTGCGCAGGATACTGATGGTCTGCGCCAGGTATATGATGAGATTGATGAAATGGAGAAATACCTTATCAGTGTGCAGAACGTCACCCGGCGACAGGAGTTGTTCCTTCCCTTTGCCTTGTTGGCACTGGGTCTAATACTGCTGGAGTTGTTACTGAGGAGGAGCTGGTTGAGGAATATACCCTGACAGGCTTGCCTGTTACGGTGTATGTCAGGAGATATAGATAGACAAGAAAAAGAGATTAAGAGATAATTGATAAAATGTTTAGATTCGGAAATCCGGAATATTTATGGTTGTTTGTTGCCATTCCGTTCTTGCTGGCAGTTTACATCTACCTGAACATCAGAAAGCGTAAAGATGTGCAAAAGATGGGCAGACTCTCCACGCTCAAGATGATGATGCCCGAATTATCGCTGAAACGCTCCTACCTGAAGTTCTGGCTTATATTTGGTGCGCTCTGTGCGGGCATTTTTCTGATTGCCCGTCCCCAGTTCGGTACTAAGGTGGA
>JAENWZ010000023.1 GCA_016649795.1 Proteiniphilum sp.
CCGATAGTATCGCCCTGATAGCGTACTTCATTGATAAGCTTGATCATCTCTTCCGCTTTCTCCGGATCGGGACAGCGCACGGGGGTCTCCTCAATCAGAGTGAGGTCATATTTCGTATAATCATTCTCCAGCGCGATCTCACCCACCTGTGAGGTGTAGGCTGTGATGTCTACATTCATTTGTCTGAGCCAGAGCTTGGCAACGGCTCCTCCCACCACACGTGACAGGGTCTCACGTGCGGAGGAACGTCCCCCGCCCCGGTGATCACGGATGCCATATTTCTGTTGATAGGTGAAATCAGCATGTGAAGGCCTGAAAATCTCTTTTAGATGATCATAATCAGATGATTGCTGGTTTTCATTTCTCACCATAAAACCGATGGGGGCACCGGTACTCCTTCCCTCAAAGAGCCCCGAGAGAAATTCTACCTTGTCCGCCTCCTTGCGGGGTGTGGTGATACGCGACTGACCGGGACGACGTCTGTCCAGCTCAGCCTGGATAAAATCCATATCCAGCTCCAATCCGGGGGGACAGCCGTCAATCACTCCTCCCACAGCTTCACCATGAGATTCTCCGAACGATGTTAACCTGAAAATAGTTCCGAATGTATTCATACAACTATGCAACCTCCATTTAACAGTGAAAAAAAATCACAAATCGGATTGAAATAATCTGGTTTGTGATCTTTGACAATTTTTATCAGCAACTACAACCTGAACCACAACCACCTGATTCCGAGCCGCAGCCACCCTCATCACTCCCGTCACCGCAAGAGTCGCAGCCACCCGAACCGCAGCCACAACCACCGCCTGAAAACAGCGCAGCAATCTCTTCTGCAGATGCATCACGTACACCTTTCACCGATCCTTCGAAATGCATTGTTTCACCTGCCAGCGGATGGTTAAAATCCATTGTCACCACATCATTTTCAATGGACATCACAGATCCGGTCAACCGGTTGCCCGATGAATCCATCATGGGAACAGTGTTACCTTCGAAAAGCACCTGGTCATCTATTTTGCCATCAATCTCGAAAATGTTCTTGGGCAGTTCAATAATTTTGGCATCGTCATAATCTCCATACGCCTCTTCCGGAGTAAGCTGAAAAGAGAAAGCATTACCCTGCGTAAGACCTTCAATCTGTTTTTCAAACGCCTCGAGCATTGAGTTGGTGCCGAATATGAATTCCAACGGCTTTTCAGCAGTCGCCTGTTCCATCAGTTCGCGCTCTTCTCCTTCGCCCACGTTCAGATCGTAAGTGAGAGTGACGTATTTATTTTCTGAAATTTCCATTGTTTTATAGTTTAGTATGTGAATAATATAAGAGGTAAAAATTGTAACAACTAACCCTCATTGATGTTTATTTTTGAATCGCTTTTTTTAGATTATTAAGAGCTTTCTCCAGCAACGTTCGCGATATACCAACATTGAGGCGCATAAAACCTTCACCACCCGGTCCGAACATGGATCCATCATTCAATGCCAGATTTGCCTGCTCAACAAAGAACTTCACCAGTTCAGCTTGTGAGAGGTTCAGATCACGGCAATCGAGCCACATAAGGAATGAAGCTTCAGGTAAGATAGCTTTTATCTGCGGAATATGATTCTTCAAGTAATTGTTTACATAATCCACATTACTCTGCACATAATCAATCATATCCGACAACCATTCTTCGCAATCTTCGTATGCTGCGGTTGTGGCTGTATAAGCAAAAAGCGTACCCTGTGTCAGCTCACGTGGTTCAAGATAACCAAGGTATTTATCCCTGATTTTTTTGTTGGGTATTACTGCGAACGAGCTGACTATTCCTGCGATATTAAAGGTCTTGCTTGGTGCCATCAACGTCAGGCTGATCTCTTCAGCCTTCTCAGAAACAGTGGCAAATGGTGTGTGACTGTAACCGGGCAGTGCCAGATCGGAATGGATCTCATCAGAAACAACCATAATGTTATTGTCGTAACATATTTCGGCCAGCTCTCTCAGTTCTTCGGCAGACCATACCCTTCCTCCGGGATTGTGAGGATTACATAAGATGAGCATCTTGCAACTATTTTCCGAGAGGATGCTACGCAACCCTTCAAAATCCATTTTATACTGACCATCCTCTAATATAAGCGGATTATTAATCACCTCCCGGTCCAGCGATTGGGTCACCAGTCTGAAAGGATGATATACAGGCGGCTGAATAATGATCTTATCACCTTCATCAGTAAAAACGTCAATGGCAAATGCAAATCCTTTCACCACACCCGGCACAAAATGGATCTGCTCTTTTTTCACTTGCCACAGGTAACGTCTGTCAAGCCAGCCGATAATTGAATCAGACCAGGCTTCGGGAGCAATTGTATACCCAAAGATACCGTGTTCTACGCGTTGCTTCAATGCCTCGGTAATAGCCGGAGGGGACTTGAAATCCATATCGGCAACCCATAAGGGAATGAGGTCGTCCCGACCGAAGTAGGGTTTCAATCTTTCCAGTTTCACGCAGTCGCTGTTTCTTCTGTCTATAACTTCATCAAAATTAAATTGCATACAATTATAATATTTGCTTTATGAATGGATCACGTAATTAATATCTACGAAATCAATCATTCATAATAGATACTTTTGATCGATGGATTACGCTTTGCTTTCCTGCCACCAAAATTAATAGATTCCGCTGCCAGACCAATCATAAAATGATGGGAAACAATTTTGGTTGTGAGCTGATTCACATCTGTTCTGTAATAATCGCCCAGATAGCCGGCACGCAATGTGATCCTGTTCAGCGGCACATCCACAGTGAAATAATTGCGTAACGCCAGTTGATTGTGGAACGAGCCGAAATGGATCGTTCCTTTATTATTTCCCAGGGTGAAAATTTCGTAATAGGAGTGTCCGTACTCGGGTGAGAAAAACATGCCTGCAAAAGGGGTAGAGAGCTGCCAGCGAAAGGTGATCATTTGCCAGTTATAGAGCGCCATTGTCGCGAGATTGAGGTTGACAGAGGTTTTAAGGGAACCGGGATTGTTGGAGTTGCGCACATTATAGATGCCTCCCAGCGATGCATCAAACCCACCGCCGCCGAACAACCTGAAATTTGTTGTTCTCAGTAAAGGGTAATAACCGTTCAGGTGATAATTGATATCTCCGTAATATTCAGAAGCTGAAGCGGTTGGATTCTTCGTGATGGCTGTCTGTATCTGGAATTGTTGCTGTATAAGCAGATTCCCATGTAAATGAGGTGAACCTTTTATACGGTCATGCATCAGTGTCATACTCACTCCGCTGTATGTGAGAGGTGACAGATAACTGTCTGATAAAAATGCTTTCCCAATACCAAAAAGTGTAGACTGATTCACTGTCTCAACCGACAGAGGTTCACGCTCCTGTGAGTATAGTACACAGAAAAAAAAGAACCATACAAATAGGACTATCGGTATTTTTTTCATTGAATATTTGGTATTTACAATACCCGGTCGATACACCATCTATTATATTTCTTAATCAAACAATTTCATTTGCCCGGTTATTTCATCGCGCAAATCTTCATCAGAGATATGGTTGTCACCATTTTCATCCTCTATCTCCACCTTCATCACCTCCTCTTGCTCCGGTTCCGGCTCGGGAAATCGTATTGGCTCAAGCTCTTCCACCGTTTTTACTTCGAAGTTGGCTATTCGCTTACCTTTTGCTTTGTAGCTCTTCACACCGATAAACTCTTCTACATCTATCACTAAAGGCTCACGAAAATCATCATTCCCGCCAAAGATAACTTTTACTCTCGGAAATACCACATCCGTGAGTAAAAATAGTTGCGAATCGGGGTTGTCTCCAATGAAATTGAGCGGTTTTTCCGATGCTTCGAGCGGGAATCGTTTCAGATAGGTATATCTCTGATCGGCATCGAACAATGCGGCAGACCACACTTTCTCTTCATCAAATTTCTCAATACGGTGAATATTGGCAGGGAAGTGTTTGGAAAGGTCAAAACTACAGATATGATAATCGCCGTTCCTGGTTATAACGAGAATCTTGTCGTCACCCTGGAACTCACCCAGATAATTGCCACCACCTTCATAATTGAGTCTGAGAACATCGGGGTCGAACCACACCTTCCGGCCACCAAGGGTGGAGAGTCCTTTGTGCTTTAACTGAATACGGTGTACTTCTGCCTTGGTAAGGATGTTACCCATCGCACCGCGACCTTTAATCTCTACTTCACTAAAATCTTTCTCAAACTGCAGAATGCGAAGCCGCGGCTTCGGTTTCAATATCACTTTAACAGTTTCGGCCTCCCCGTTGGGGTTAGAGCTGAAGTAGGCAATGCGCGAACCGGCCTTGCCCTTTGTCAGGTCATACTCTTTGTCGCGGGTGACATTTGTAACCGAAAAGCGTTTGATGTAGTGAGGTGATGTTCTTCCGTCGCGATAGACCACATTGTATACCGTTCGCTTGTCGTTCTTCTTGAATATATGAGCATAGAGAATACCTTTACCGACGAACATTTTCTCAGTGACCTTCACCACCTTGTATTTTCCATCCTTGAAGAAAACGATGATATCGTCAATATCAGAACAGTTGCAGACAAATTCATCTCTCTTCATCCCTGTGCCGATAAATCCCTCTTCACGGTTTACATAGAGCTTTTCATTCGCCTCGGCCACCTTTACCGCTTCAATATTTTCAAAACTGCGGATTTCCGTCTTTCGCGGATAGTTTTTACCATAACGCTCCTTCAGCATGACGAACCAGGAAATGGTATAATCGTTCAGATTATTGAGGTGATGGCTGATCTCTTCAATGTCTTCCAGCAACTTCGCGATGGTCTCGTTCGATTTATCTGAATTAAATTTGAGGATACGTGCCATCTTAATCTCCATGAGCCTGAGTATATCATCACGTGTAATCTCACGAATAAAATTGGGCTTGTAGGGTTCCAAACGCTGATCGATATGCGTGATAGCAATATCCATGCTTTTGGCATTCTCAAATTCTTTGTCCTTATAGATCCGTTCTTCGATGAATATTTTTTCAAGTGATGCAAACAATAATGCCTCCTGCTTCTCGTTTTTCTCAATCTCCAGCTCCAGGCGAAGACACCTTTTTGTCGTGTCGACAGACTCCCGTAGCACATCGCTTACTTTGAGGAAATGGGGCTTATTTTCATCAATCACACAACAGTTGGGGGAGATGCTTATTTCGCAATCTGAGAAAGCATAAAGGGCATCAATAGTCTTGTCGGATGAAACACCCAGTGCCAGCTGCACATGTATTTCCACATTCTGCGCCGTGATGTCATCGACCTTCTTAATTTTTATTTTCCCTTTGTCGTTCGCTTTGAGAATTGAATCCACAACGCTCGCGGTCGTTCTCCCAAAGGGAATATCTTTAATGATAAGTGTTTTATTATCTAGTTTCGTGATGGTGCCACGCACTTTCACCGAACCGCCCCGCTCACCGTCGTTGTATTTCTCAATATCAATATATCCGCCAGTCTGAAAATCGGGATAGAGCTTGAACTCTTTCTCTTCAAGGTAGGCAACAGCTGCATCGCACAGCTCATTGAAATTGTGCGGTAATATTTTTGATGATAAACCCACGGCAATTCCTTCCGCACCCTGCGCCAAAAGCAGGGGGAACTTTGCGGGAAGTGTTACCGGCTCCTTATTTCTACCGTCATACGATGGCTTCCATTCTGTGGTCTTGGAATTAAACAATACTTCAAGTGCAAATTTCGTCAATCGCGCTTCAATATAACGGGGTGCGGCTGCGCCGTCACCGGTGAGGATATTTCCCCAGTTACCCTGCGTATCTACCAGCAGATCTTTCTGACCCAGCTGTACCAGTGCATCGCCAATGGAAGCATCGCCATGTGGATGAAACTGCATGGTGTTCCCAATAATATTGGCTACCTTATTGAAGCGACCATCATCGATACGTTTCATTGCATGAAGGATGCGACGCTGAACCGGTTTCAGTCCGTCAGAGATATGTGGCACAGCGCGTTCCAGGATCACATACGAAGCGTAATCCAGAAACCAGTTCTGATACATCCTGGAGAGATTGAGTGTACTGTCGTCACTCAATTTGACAGCAATTTTGGAAGCAGAAGCGGTTTTTGAGGAGAATTCTGTTTCTTCCTCTTCACCCGGCTCGTTCTTGTCTTTAATATCGTCGTCGTTTGTTTGTGTAGGAGACATAGATAAGCTTAATAAACGAAATCTGCGGCAGCGGCCGTGATAACCGAAGTCGCAAAATTTCTCCTATGGTGTATTTATTTAAAAATCGCTCAAAGATAAGAAAATTGAGAGTAATTTCAAAATAGTTTTTTATGACTGAAAAACCATCGCAGCTGAATAAAAGACCAAAAACAAAACAGGATTAAATAAAAAAAAACGGCAAAAAGTAAACCTCTTTAAGAATTAACTGTTTATAGTATATGATCTTTCTCATTCAACATTCGTTACTGAAACAAAAAAATCATATTTCACCAATTACAAACAACTATGAAAAAAGCGAATTCACTCAAAACTGCGAAATTTTCATTCACAGTTTTATTAATGGCACTACTACTTCAATCGTGTGGAAGTGTTCCATTCACCGGAAGAAGACAATTACAACTGGTATCGAACCAGGAGGTGATTGCATTGAGCCTGCAACAGTACCAGGAGTTCATGCGTTCTGCTCCTCTTGAAAGAGGAACGGCCGATGCCGAGATGGTCAATCGCATTGGTTCACGTATTGCAAATGCTGTAGAAACCTTTTACAAAAACAACGGATACGAATCGGAACTGGAGAACTACGCATGGGAGTTCAACCTGGTTAAAGACAACAGCGTGAATGCATTTGCGATGCCGGGAGGAAAACTGGTCATATTCACAGGACTGTTGCCCATCACCCAATCAGAAGGGGCACTGGCAGTAGTTATCGGGCATGAGATTGCCCACGTGATTGCGCAGCATTCCAACGAAAGAATCAGTCAGCAGATGGCACTGCAATATGGCGGGGCTATTGCCGGAGGTCTTTTAGGCGACTCACAGGCTATGCAGCAGCTTGGCAACACTGTCTTCGGTCTTGGTGCGCAGTATGGCGTGATGATGCCCTATGCACGCAAACAGGAATATGAAGCGGATGAGATTGGACTGATCGTGATGGCCATGGCTGGTTACAATCCCCAGATAGCTGTTCCTTTCTGGACAAGGATGGCTGAAAGTTCTGATGGTGCACAGGTGCCTGAATTCCTCAGCACCCACCCCACAGACAGTAAACGTATTGCCAACATCGAGAAAATCATGCCCAGCGTGATGCAATATTACAAGGGGATAGGCGTACAGAATGTAACGACAGCCCCTATTAAGACAAAAGCTGCCGTACCTGTTGAAACCGATAAAGCGAAAACATCTGAAAAGTGGACTTTCTGAAAAAACTTTACTGGTAAATAACAACCGGTTATTATTGAGCAGCTGTTCCAATCTGAGGGGGCAGCTGCTCAATTCGTTTTATTTATTCAACTTTCGCATATATCCCCGCAAAGCATATACAGTTAAATATAAGACATTTTGATGTTTAGCGGGGGTACCCGTTGCACGCGAGGAGCGTTAAAAGAGGAGTTGTTTGAAGCGAAGCGAGTTCACTAAAGTTAGACTATTTCTCGCTATGGCATAATCCAAGCAAGCTTGTCCTCTGCTCATTTAGCTAACGAAATAGTTCTACTCTTTTAGCGATCGCGGGCAGGTACGGGTCGCGAAACATCGACAGTCGAAAGATTTAGCTGTATACGCAACACATGCGAAAGTTCAGTTATTTATTATATCCGTATCAGATTGATCTACCGCACTGCCACAAAAAAAACGGCACTCCATCTATTGGAATACCGTTTTTACCTGTTTTGTATCTTTATTTTTATCTTCTCAGCCTCTGCAGTGATCTTACCAGTGCTTCATCGACCCCTATCTTCCTGATAGCCAGTATGGTCAGAATAACAGCAATCACCGGCATAGTAATGCCAATACCCACCTTCTGAAACTGAAGATTCTCTACCGGATATATCTTATACAAGATAAAACCAAAATAGAGGTAAAAACCAAGCATGATGACAATATTGAAAATCGAAAGCCGTATCTGCAGTATTCTCTGTTTGTAGAGGAAAACAGTGATCAATGCCACCACAGAGCTGATGATTCCAATAACAAACAATCCCCATGTAGAATCGTTGAGCGTACCGTTCAGATAAATCCCCATTGCTTCGAAGAGTACCTTGTCGCTGTTATACATGAAAACAGCCAGCGGAGTTACCGAAGCAACAAGCATAGCTGCGGCGGCTAATAACAAAAAGAGCGTTTGAATCCGTTGCAACATATTCTCAGAAGGACTCTTTCTCCCTGGAGGGATTGCGGTAATAAATATCATTCTCCTTCCACTCTTCAATAGCCAGAAGAGATGGTTTGGGTAATTTCTCGTAGAAACGGGAAATCTCTATCTGTTCATGATTTTCGAACACCTCTTCCAGGTTATCGCTGTAAGAAGCAAATTCCTGCAGTTTGGTATCCAGGTCCTGTTTCATCTCTATCGATAACTGATTGGCTCTTTTACTAATAATCCGAACCATTTCATACACATTTCCAACGGGTTCTGATAACTTCATCACATCACGTGTCTCCGTGTTCGAGCTGGCAGCAATTTTTCTGTAATCCATTTTATTATGTAAATTAATTGTTTTCGTTGATTAAGTAGTGGGTAATATTTCAATTTTTTCCTGTGCTTCGCGGTAATACCGATCAGCTTCACCATTGTATTTGCCTTCCGGAAACGAGTTTTTGTAGTTAAAGTACTCATCTACCACCATGCGATAGCGTTCCGGCTGAGAGAGAAGTGTACTACGCAGTGCGTATTCGTAACGGGCGCGAAGAATAGTGATTTGATAATCCTCCATATACTTGGAATAGGGATAGCTTTTCATCGCTTCACGTGCCGTGATCACAGCCGATTCGTAATTATTTCCCATGTAATTGCCAAGATCGAGGTAGAGCTGGGCAGCCAATAGTTCTTTATAGGCCAGTTTTTCCTGAAGTTCGAACAGGTAATTCTTTGCCTGTTCGGCACGCTCTGTTTGCGGATAACGCTCAATATATTTCTGAAACTCTACGATTGCAGTATAGGTCTTTGATTGATCCAAGCGTGGATCAGGTGAGTCCAGGTACATTCCATAAGCTGAGTAAAACAGGGCCGGCTCGGCATACTCTCCATTGGGGTATGTGTTGTAATAGGTGGTGAAGACCTCTGTGGCAGAGTAGTAATCTCTTGAGTTATAATGACTCTGCGCTAATAGGTACAACGACTCTTCGGCCTGTGCGGTTCCCTTCATAAAGGTTACCAGCTCCTCGAGGAGTGTAATGGACCGACTGTATTTCCCTTCTTCGAAATACTTCTTCGCGTAGGTATATTTCAAGTCTCTGTCGGTACTTTTCAGAATTTTGTTGTACTCGTTACAGGAACTAAACACGAAAATGAGTAGCAAAAAATAGATAGGTTTTATTCTCATCACTTTACAAGTCGGTTTTAGCGTGCAAATTTACGCAATCTTTCTCGTTTTTGGACAACGTAATCTTGATTTTATTCAATTTTAGTATTTCGTAGCAATAAAGTTTAATATGCTCTCCACATATTTCCTGTCGTTGGAAAGCTTCGGCACTTTATTCTGTCCCCCGGCTTTCTCCCTCTGTTTCATCCATTCATGGAAAATACCTTTCTCCACTGCTCTCACCACTGGAATATCCAGCGACAGATTATAGGAGCGTTTTGCCTCGTAGTCGGAATTGATTTTTTGAAGACTTTCATCCAGTATACGTACGAACAGATTCATATCAGAGGGCGGCGTCTCAAATTCGATCAGCCATTCATGCGCTCCGTTGTTTTTATCACCAAAGTAGACCGGTGCTGCAGTATATTCGATGATCTTTGCCCCAGTTGTACGGCAAGCTTCCCCGATAGCTCTGTCGGCATTATCCACGATCAACTCCTCCCCAAAAGCGTTAATAAACTGCTTGGTACGTCCTGTCACTTTAAACAGATAGGGATTGGTAGAGGTAAATTCAATGGTATCACCTATTTTGTAACGCCATAAACCTCCACTTGTACTGATTACCATCGCATATTGCTTACCTGTCTCCACTCCGCTTAAGGGAACGGTTTCAGGACTCTCCCTGTCCCATTCTCCGGAGGGGATAAACTCATAATAGATCTCGTTGTCGAGCAACAACAGCATATCTTTGGAATTGGGAGAGTATTGCACTCCGAAGAATCCCTCAGAGGCGTTGTAGGTCTCCCAGTAGCGCATCCGTCCTGAGGAAATCAACTTCTCATATTGCTCCTGAAAGGGAAGAAAGCTTACACCTCCATGGAAGAAAACCTCCAGGTGAGGCCATATTTCGGAGATCGATTTACCCCTCTCTTCCACTATCTTCTTCAATAGCACAAGCATCCAGGAAGGAACACCCACAAAAGAACGAATATCTGTTTTTATGGCATAGTCAGCCAATTTTTGTAATTTCTCCTCCCAGTCCGGCAAAAGCGCGATGCTTTCGGGTGTTCGTCTTCTTTTTACCGGTGCCGGCATGTTCTTCATCAGAATAGCCGAAATATCACCGGTATAAATACCGTCACCGATGCGGTTAATCTGCTGACTGCCTCCCAGCACAAGCGTTTTCCCCAAAATGAAAGATGTGTCGGGGTAATGTACGGCATACATTCCAAGCATATGATAACCTGCACGGTAGTTACCATTGAACAACGACTCCTTTGTGACGGGAATATATTTGCTCTTGTCTTCAGTTGTTCCCGATGACATGGCAAACCATTTCACAGGGGTATCCCAGAGCACATTATCCTGCTTTCCTGTAATAATCTTATCAAGATAGGGACGTAAATCCTCGTAAGCCATAACGGGTAGATTCGCACGAAAATGTCGATCATCTTTAATCGATGCAAACTGTTTCTCTTTACCGTAAATTGTATTTCGCCCGTGTTGCAGCAAGTAATTAAGTGTTCTTTGCTGCGTACCGTGCGGATCTTCCACAAAACGTTCCACGGGTTTATTATAGGAAGTTAGTATGGAACGGGCAATTTTTCGGATCATTCTATCTGTTTCAATTGAAGCTCAAAGTTAGAAGCACAAAGTTAGACAGTAGTTTCGAAAATGAAAAAATAAAAACGAACTTTAAGAAAAATAAGCAATTTACCCGATACGGCTGATCTTACGAAGCCGTTCTTCATCGATTATCTTTATTTTTCTACCGTCGATAGTAATAATACGTTCATTTACGAAGTTTGAAAGAGTGCGAATCGCGTTTGATGTCGTCATATTGGAGAGATTCGCAAGATCCTCCCTTGCAAGATAAATATTGATGGTGGCGCCATCTTCTTCCAGGCCGTAGCTCTCTTTGAGAAAGATCAGTGATTCGGCCAATCGACCGCGGACATGTTTTTGTGTTAAATTAACGACTCTTTGGTCGGCTATGCCCAAGTCAATCGATAGCATTTGAATGAAGAAAAGTGCCAGATCACCGTTATTGCGGAGGAACTGTTCGATCAGTTCCATAGGAATCAGACAGACAGTGCAAGCTTCGAAAGCAGAAGCAGCGGTTACATAAGGTTCACGGGCAAAATAAGCCCTGTAACCGAAATACTGCACGGGACGTATGATCCTGATAATTTGGCTTCTGCCTCCCACTCCACTTTTATAGATCTTCACTTTTCCTTTAAAAAGGCACATCAGATCCTTCGGAGTCTCATCTTCAAGATAGATCAGTTCATTCTTTTTAAAATGAATTATACGGGCATTGTGGCGCAACTGGTCGCGTTCAACGTCCGTTAACATCTTCCATATATCAGGTAATGAAGACGATAGATCTGCTACTTTTTTGTTCTTCCCAAGCATGAGTGTTGTAGAACTATGTTCTAAAACACAAATATAACTATTTTTTTTACGAATTGTTCAAAATTGAAATTAATTTTCTATATTCACGTAACAATAAAGAATATACCCCTGGGGAAAACTTTCGTTAAACAGGTACAATCTCTTTAACCAGGATTCTCTATGAATTAAAAATAATGTAAGTTTGTATATTGGAATGGAACGAGCATGAAAAAAAGTCTCATCATACAAACATTGTTACTGATCTTTGGCACTTTCAACAGTTTTGCTTTGGAATCCGCTCTGCCAATAGATACGATTATGAAGAGGGCAATGAACGCTGCTGAAAAATACAATGACCTTATTGACAACTACACAGCCGAGGTGTATACGCGTACCTATGTGGAGACGGTTAAAAAAAACTTCTTCTACAAATATACACACCTTATTCCGCAGTTCGTGCTGCATGACCCCGACAATGATGCGGCAGTGATTGAAACGATCAGCGATTTTCGGTTTGAATATCCCAAAAGTTACGTGCAGGATATCCGTCATGTGACAGGAACGCTCACCGGCAGAAAAGATATCGACATGATCCCTTTTGAGCTGCTGAACATCAATATTTACGGTGAGACAACCAATGATGAGAGTTTTTTCATGCCCATCCGTTTCAACACAGCCAAGTACTATCGATATACGTTGTACCAGACAATTACCGAAAACGATAAAATCTACTATAACATTCATTTCACACCAATCTACGAAAATACGAAATTGCTGAAAGGCTATTTCATTGTGGAGAAAGGCACATGGCGTGTCATTTTTTTCAAGGGAGAGGGAGTGGATATCTTAGCTGACTTCTCCTTTGAGATGACGATGGGAGATGAGTGGATAACCAATTACCTGCCCGTCAGCTTCACCATTTATCAAACAGCTGCCTACCTGGGTAATGTGCTGGCAAGCAGGCATCTGGCGACGATCACCTACAAAGAGATTCGTTTACGGCAGATCCTGGAGCCTGAGCGGTCACTCAACATAAGTGATACTTTCAAGGTGAGGCTTGATTCCGTACCGGTCCGCATTGACTCACTCTTCTGGGATGAACAGAGGCCAACACCTCTACAGGAGAGAGAGAGAGATGTCATTACCCGGCATACACAGCAACAAGCTGAGAAAGAGGCACAAAAAGTAAATATTGATTCTCTTGGCGGCTCCAGCATAGCGCAGCAGATGGCACAGCGCATGGTGGTGAATTCCAATTACAAATACAGATCCACGAGAATAGGTTATTCCGGGTTATTGAATCCCTTGATGCTGGGCTATAGCTCACGTGATGGCGTCACCTACCGTCAGAAATTATCTTTCAATATCGATTTGCAGCGCAACCGTACGTTTAAGGTCGATGCATTTGCAGGGTATATGTTTCGCAGGAAGGAGTTTTTCACCGATTTAACCACCTCGTGGAATTATGAACCTTTTCATTTGGGAACTGCCTCCTTCTCGGTCGGTATAGGAAATCCGACATACAGCTCACTCTTCGTCGAGCAGATACAGGAGCGTCTCAAGAATCAGGGACTTGCATTTGAAGATATCTCCCTGAGATATTACAAGGATTACTATTTCAAGCTGTTCAACACCTATGAGCTGATAAACGGAGTGCTCCTGCAAACGGGAGTTGATTACCACATACGTAAAAGTAAAAACCGCCCTCTGATGCTGCGTGCTACATCAGATGTGAGTGACCCGATTGAAGACCTGTTTGGTACAAAAAAATCCTTTGCTCCATACATACGTCTCAGCTGGACCCCTGTGCAATACTACCGGTATGAAGGACGGCAGAAAATACATGAGCGTTCAGTTTTCCCCACTTTCAAGATTGAGCTTTCACGCAGTTTATTGGATATTCTTGGCAGCACCTCCCAATACAACCGTATAGAGTTCGATATCAGTCAGAACATCCAGTTTGGATTGATGAATTCACTTCAATATCATCTCGGAGCAGGAATGTTCATCAACCAGGAGACAGAGTATTTCGCCGATTTTGTCTATTTCTCGAAAAAAAACTTCCCGGAAAACTGGAATGACGGGCTGGGCGGCAATTTCAACCTGCTCAGCAGAGCATTATACAATGCTTCCGATTCTTACATCCAGGCGCATATGATGTTTGAAACACCCTTCCTCATCCTCAAAAACCTTCCCTTTGTATCGGACTTCGCCGATAAGGAAAGGATCTACCTGAGTCAGTTATACACACCACAAATTATTTCCTACACAGAGTTTGGATACGGAATAGGTAACCGGTTCTTTAATGCCGGCATTTTCGGTTCATTCCACAAAACAGGCTTTAAACAGATTGGTGTGCGGGCAGCCTTTGAGCTGTAGATCCTGAACGGTCTACGATAAACAGACGATGACAGCAACAGGAGAGAGACAACAGGTAGCAGGAGAATCTTACGGATAAATTCTTTATCTTTGCACAAAACAACACCATATGATCTGTTTTCCCAACGCGAAAATAAATTTAGGTCTTCACATCGTCTCCCGCAGAAAGGATGGCTACCACAATATTGAAACAGTTTTTTATCCTATCGGATTAAAAGAGGCGTTAGAGATTGTGCCCACCTGCACAAATGAGAAATCCGCAGCCACTAATCTGGATGTTCGATTCCCAGCCGACAACATGGATGTTCGATTCGCAAACGCAGGTCCATACTTAACTACCCGTTCTGCCGAATCGGGCGAAGAGCCTGTGCTTTCCCTACCCTACAGATTTTTCCAAACGGGCAATGTGGTTCAGGGAAACGAGGAGGATAACCTGGTGATCAAAGCACTGAAACTGATCTCAACCGAAAAAGAGATCCCTCCTGTCGATATACATCTGCTCAAAAAGATCCCTTTTGGTGCCGGCCTGGGAGGTGGTTCCTCTGACGCTGCATGGATGCTGCGGTTGCTTAACGACAACTTCAGTTTGGGTTATTCCGATGAAGAGCTGATGCATCTCGCCACACGATTGGGAGCCGATTGTCCCTTTTTCATTCACAACAGACCGACATTTGCCACGGGTATTGGTGATTTGCTGGAACCGCTGGAGCTTGATTTAGGTGACCTCTTTTTTGTACTCGTTAAACCTGACATTTCAGTCCCCACCAAAGAGGCATATGCGATGATCACTCCCCGTCAACCGGAACTGTCGCTTAAAGAAATTGTTAAAAAACCTGTAACGGAATGGAGGGAACTGATGAAAAACGATTTCGAATCCCCTGTTTTCAAAAAATATCCCCAAATTTGCAGGATCAAACAACAACTGTATGATCTGGGAGCGGTTTACGCTTCCATGAGCGGATCAGGATCATCTGTTTACGGTTTTTTCCACAGGGAACCCGATATGAAAGAGATGTGCAGCAATCACTACGTCTGGACAAACAAAGAACTGTAAA
>JAENWZ010000310.1 GCA_016649795.1 Proteiniphilum sp.
GGACGCAGGTAGTCGGTGAAATCGGTCAGTATCCTGATGATCTCCCTCCGCTCATCACCTTCCAGTTCGCGGATACGGTTGTTTGCCTCCACCACCTCCGAAGGTTCAATAAATACTGTTTTACCCGATGCCGACTCGTCGTGCACGATCCCCTTGATCTTTCGTTTAAAAGAGGGACTCACCGGTATCACCAGCCTCCCGTCGCGCATGCTCGGGGATACATCTTTCTCCACGTAACCTTCAGCCTGCGCCTTACGCAGAATAGCATTCAGGCTTTTAGAAATACCATTGGCGGTGGATGTAAGCTCACGGCGGATATCTGATAATTTTGCGGAGGCATGGCCTTTTATCTGGCCAAAACCATCGATAATAGTGTCAATTTTTTTCGTGATCTCAGGATAGGTAGCCACATTCCCTGTCAGCGCAAGCAGATGTGGGTATTTGGGTGTTTTCTCCTCGTCGCGATGCAGGAAAGCGACAATGCCGTTGATGGTCTGCAGCGACCGGCGCAGCTCAAACAGGGCACCAGGATCGACCCATGAACCTTCTACACGTATACGCCTCAGCACCGGGCGCATATCGTAGAAATGATCGGCAGGGAAGGAGTCCTCCTCCCCGATAATACGGACAAACTCCTCCGTTTGTGAAAGAAGTGACTCTATCTCATCGAAGGAGACAGAGAATTGCATCTCCTCCACCTTCTCTTTTCCCAACGGACTGAGGCATCGGTCTGCAATCAGCTGACGAACTCTGGTGAATTCTATTTTCTGCTCGAAATTCTCGGGATAGATCACGTTGTTGTTTTTGAAAATTGTGTGATACACAATATTTAGATTGCAAAATTACAATTTTAAACCGAAAAGCGCTATTTTATCCATCCTATCCGCAAAATAATTATTCTCTGCCTTCTTGCGATCATGCCAATAAGTAATTATGCGCAGGGTGTGCAGGCCAACTCCGCTTTCGCAATTGGCTTCGCGATCGACTGGGCACGGGCTGTCGGAGATAAGGAATTTGAATATCAACTGACCATCTGCTCAGCAATGCCCTCACCTATGTTTTCGAGGGTAATTATGGTGGAGAGCACTGGCTGGCCTCCTTTGCCCTGATGGCACTGGAGTGATTTTTTCGGTTTTGCTTCAATTTTTCGGTTTTGATGTTGCAGAATTCAAAAAGATGTTCTACTTTTGCACCTCGAATTTGGGAGTGAAACCCATCTTCATATGTTGGCGAGATAGCTCAGTTGGTTAGAGCGCGCGATTCATAATCGCGAGGTCGGGGGATCATGCCCCCCTCTCGCTACAAGCTGAGAACAAGCACCACACAGGGATCCAGACAGACGGTAGGGGTCCCTTTTTTTAATGCGAAACACTAAAAAAGCTCACTTTTGAGCATATATCATTGTTATTTCATTGTTATTTTTTTATGGCACAATTAAAATTAGTAATCGTTCCTGCCTTGGCCTCTAAAGATGGGCGGAATAAAGTAAGAGTTGCAGTGTATCATCAGAGCCAAACCAGGTACATCGTTCAATCTGTCGTCCTTGAAAATGATAAGCAGTTCCGGGATGGGCAGGTTATCGGCAGGCCGGATGCCGGGATGTTGAATAAAAAGCTTCGCAACAAGATGAATGAGTATCAGGATGCGCTTGATAAGATAGATCCGGATGGTTATACCTGCTCACAATTGAAGAACTACCTGGCGAAGAACACGAAAGCCAAAGCGTTCTCCATATCGCAGGCAGCACAGGAGCATATAGCCAAAAAGAATAAAAAGAGCACCATCGACAATTATAGCAGGACGCTGAGTTATTTCATTGATTGTGTTGGTGACGTTCCAATGGGAATGATCAACGGTGAAATGATTGAAACGTTTGATCGGTACCTGGCTGAGAAGAAAGAAATGTCAACGACAACAAGGGCGATGCATTTGAGACAACTCAAAGCATTCATCAATCCACAAATCAGGCACGGAAATGTAATATATAAGTCGTCACCGTTCGTTGATCTGGTAATGCCTGAGAGCCGTGAGAGGCCATTGGATATAACGATGGATGAATTCAAACTAATTCGGGATGCGCAGGTAAAAGAAAAACCACTCAGAGTAGCAAAGGATCTGTTCTGCTTATCCTACTACTTGGGAGGGATCAACCTAATCGACCTGGTGGAGATTGATTTCAGAAAAAAGGATGTGATCGAGTATATCCGGGAAAAGTCAGCCAATACAAAACGAGGGGATAAGATAATCAGCCTGGCAATTCAACCAGAAGCGAAAGAGATCATCGACCGGTGGATAGGGCACAATGGTAAACTCGATTTTGGGTATAGCTACACATATGATAATTTCCGCAAATATGTTACAGCTCAAATAAGGCGATTAGCGAAACGATTAGGCATGGAGAAGAGGGTTGTGTACTATTCAGCCAGGAAGTCGCTTGTACAGCACGGATTTGAGTTAGGTATCTCCC
>JAENWZ010000270.1 GCA_016649795.1 Proteiniphilum sp.
TACAGCGTTGGGGTTCCACCTCTTCCCATTCCGAACAGAGAAGTTAAGCCCAATTGCGCCGATGGTACTGCACATAAAGTGGGAGAGTAGGTAGCCGCCGTTCTTTACAGAAGCCCTCAGGAGAAATCCCGGGGGCTTTTTTTGTGCTTTAGTGCATAGATGATGACAAAGGACATTACCTCATTTGGTCGATACAATCGGCTCGTTTATCTATTTCATTTGTTATCTTGGAAACAGCGAGTTAAATTTGTTGCGAACTGCAGTTTTGTTTATTACCGGACGGCGTTTAAAGAATTGTTTTTTTATGTAAGTTTGTGACGAATATGGCAGAAATACCGGACATCTATCTTAAATAATAAAAAAAAAGAGATGTTTCATTATACCTTAGTTGAAGATGTCTCATAGTGTGATACTTTTGAAAAATTAACGATGAGCATATCAATACGTTCGCTGAATAAGGTTTACCCGAATGGTAACCATGCATTAAAAGATATCAATATGGAGATTCCTACTGGTATGTTTGGGCTGCTGGGGCCTAACGGAGCCGGGAAATCAACGCTGATGCGAATCCTCGTGGCTCTTATGGAACCAACGTCGGGGGAGGTTGATATATTTGGATATAACCTGCGGAAAGAGCGCAAAGAAGTGCGTGGCATCCTCGGCTATTTACCTCAGGATTTCCGTTTTTTTGCCAAATATAAAACGCATGAGTTTTTAGACTATGCCGCTCGTTTGTCAGGTATGTACAATGAAAATAAGCGTCGGCAAGCTGTGAATGAGATGTTGGAGAGTGTTGGATTGTTTGATGTACGAGAACGGTATGCTGCCAGGTTGTCGGGTGGTATGAAACGCCGTTTGGGTATAGCACAGGCGTTGATTCACAATCCGAAACTGATCATCGTTGATGAACCTACAACAGGATTGGATCCGGAAGAGCGGATCCGTTTTCGTAACCTGCTCGCGAAAATTAGTGAACAGGATGTAACAATCATTCTGTCGACGCATATTGTAGGAGATATATCCAGTACCTGCAATTGTATGGCTTTAATGAACGATGGTGAGATCGCATTTTTCGGTTCACCCGAAGAGATGAGGAAGAAAGCGGAAGGAAAGGTGTGGCGCATGAAAATCAGCGGTGATGAGCTGCCCCTGGTGGATAAAAAATATCCGGTTATTACGACCGTACCTTCAGGAACAGGATGGGAAATTCAGGTTGTTGCTGATGAGATTGAGGGATACGATGCAGAGCCCTACCCACCGAATCTTGAACATGCCTATGTCTATTTTATGGAGAAAAAGTTAAACCGTTGGATTGAGGACTAAACTAATTGAGCGTAAAACATGTTCGCATTATTTAATATCCATTCTGTTGCTAAGTACGAAAGTAAACTGCTGATGCGGAGTTGGTTTTACCGGATTTTTCTGGTGTTGGCGATCCTGTTTCTATGCTTATTCAATTTTATGGCATTGGTCTCTGAGAATAGTGGCGGATTTTGGATGATGAAGGCATTGCCTGCCAATATTCCATACATTAACCTGATGTTCCTGAATACCGGACAAGCGATCATTGCCGTATTCCTCTCATCAGAATTCCTGAAATCGGATAAAAAGCTTGATACTTCGGAGGTATTTTATGTGCATCCCTTGAGTAATGCAGAATATGTGATTGGTAAGATTTGGGGAAATATGAGGGTTTTCATACGTTTGAACCTCTTTATCATTGTGTTAGTAGTTGTCTTCAATCTAATTTCCGGTGTGTCCATAGATTGGATGGCTTATCTCGTTTATTTTTTGCTGATTTGTATCCCTACCCTGATTTATATTTTCGGCTTGTCCGTCGCACTTATGCTTGTTCTTAAAAGCCAGGCTATTACTTTTGTCATTTTATTGGGGTATATTGCACTTACACTGTTTTATATAGGAGACAAGTTTTATTACCTGTTTGACTATATGTTGTATAACCTGCCCCTGGTAAAATCTACGATAATTGGTTTTTCAAATTGGACGACACTGACTAACCACCGCATGATTTATCTTTTGCTCGGGTTGGGATTTATTTGCTTGTCTATTTTTTTGTTCAGACGGCTTCCCAATACAAAAATGGGAAAATATCGTTGGCTTTACTTGTCGTTGCTCTTTGTCACCGCGGGGATATGGGCATCCTACAATCATGTGTCCACCATCTTGGAAGCTGCAAACAGACGTCAAGTATTTACCGAAGTGAACAATCAGTATGTGAACAGGCCGAAAATGGTAATCGACCATTATGATATCAACCTGGATCAGCATCCACGAACGATCTCTTCAGAGGTTGAGATGCATGCGATAGCCTTGAAACAAGCTACTGTTTTCACCTTTTGCCTGAATCCCGGATTGAAAGTGAGCGATGTGACGGAAAATAATAGAACACTCTCATTTACCCGGGATCATCAAATACTGCTGATTGATTTTGGACGTGAAATTGCGTCAGGAGATTCGGTTCGCTTCAAACTGAAATATGCCGGATCGATCGATGAGAGCTTTTGTTATTTGGATATACCTGCCGAGATCTTACAAGAGGAGTATGGTAGTGGGATGTTCAAGATAGATAAGAAATACAGTTTTCAGAATAAAAATTATTTGCTTTTCACGCCTGAAACATATTGGTATCCCCGTCCGGGTACCTCCTATAGCAGTGAGAATCCGGATTGGCAGCAGGCATATTTTAGCCATTTCCGTTTAAAAGTGAAGACGATAAACGGATTAAAGGCATTGTCGCAAGGCACCATGAGGTGGCCGGTTGTCAGGAGAAGCAGGGGTGAACCACAGGATTCCCTACGTACCGGTAGAAGGCCGCCAGGGAGACCTGATATGAACCGCGCAGGCGATTCGGCAGGCGCCAGGCGCGTGAGACCTGTTAGAGAGCAATCTTTCGGGGAAAATGGTGCAAGGAGAGTTCGGCCTTCAGGTGAAATGAGGCCGGGAAGAGAACGTCCTTCAGGGGAAATGAGGCCTGGAA
>JAENWZ010000242.1 GCA_016649795.1 Proteiniphilum sp.
ATAAACGGGTGCTCCTTTCACTTGCACCGTTTGCATAGCCGAATAAAACGTATCTATGGACATTGGCGGAACATAAATAGTTCTATAAGTGATGGTAGGATTCAATTCTGCTACAAAATCTTCAACAATGGTTGTTTCGGAAACGTTATCGGCAATCGTTTTAACGAGAATACCTGCACTATTTTTATAATACAATTCACTTCCTATAGATGTTTCATCAGCAGGACTACCCCATGTTACAGTAAGGATATTGTTATCATGAAATGCACTTTGCAAATAACGTGGTAGAAGAGAACTACCGTAGGAATCACCGAAAACAGTTCCAACAACAGATCTCAAGACCGATTTATTACCGTTGTTGTTGAAAGTGAATACATCAAATGAATATGTCCCTTCTGCGAGATCATCAATGACAAGGTAAATGCTGTCATTCTTACCTGTCGACTGAAAGGGAATTTCCAGAGAATCGGTATTATTATTCCAATATATTTTGGCCTTCTTAATGTTGGGATCTCCGAATACGACCCATGACATAGCCACCCTATTTTTCCCTGAATATATTTTCAATGAGTCAGCAGGTGCGGGATAGACCTTCTCCCCATCTTCCCAAAAATGTCTGTATGTTTCATCCATATCACCACACGAAATAAAGCCGAACACAATTGTGATGATCAATAAAGTAAAATAATTTTTTTTACTGCAACTATCCATATCTTATTCAATTTTAAACACAAATTACTTTTATAAACAGTATGAGAGTAATGTCTATTCAGTGACATCTTCTACAACCTCTCCCCAGAATGTCAACTCTGCGATATAAATATAACTTACTCCACCCCAGTTCTTAAGAATTTTAAAGCGAAGATAACGATAAACATCTGCATCCTCAAATTCAAAATCTTCTCCGTCATTCACGGCAAACTGGATATCCTCGGAAGTCCATTTTGGATCGCCTGACGGTTTGACCGATTCAAACAGTCCTATCAGCGTCCAGCTATCCCAACTCCCATCCGAAGAAGGGTTGTTACTCCCATACACTTCCATTATTTGAGGGTCACCACCTGAATATTGTCCATCGGATGCTGCACCACTGGAGGATGCATACCTGTGATGAAATTTGAAACGGCTTAACCTTGCCGGTTGCCCCATGTCAAAGGTAAACCATTGCGGTATACCTGTATTTGGTTTTGTATGAAAGGCAGCAGTTGTTCCCCATACATCATCCCAGAGTCTTTCTAATGTATAACTTGCACTGGCATGCGCTTCGTATGTATCTGTCGGGAGATAGATCGGTTTGAATTTAAATTTATCCAGCTGCTCTTCAAACCAGGGGGTCAACTCTACAAACAGCGTATCAGAATAATTATCCCATCTGTCTAACACGTAGAACCCGAATTTCCTCATCTCAGGATCAAAGCCGCGAACCGAGAATGAGCCTTCCTTGCGTTTTGTATAAAGTACATCCACAGGATACAAGTCTCCCAGTGAGTCAGTGGTTAACACGATTAATTTCAGTTCTGATTCGCTTTCATTTTCAAATCTGACTTTGACACCACCAAATGTAGCTTCCATCAGTACTGAATTGAACGCAGACTCCACAGGAGGTGTTAGCGGATTGATCCTGACATCAACAGGAGCAGACTTAACACCACTGCGGGAGACGGAGTAGAGCTTTAAATTATATTGCTTCGTATCGGGAAACCCTTCAACAATCAAATTGTTGTTGTAAAAAGAAGATTTCTTTTCAAACAGTTTATCGCCAATAGAATACTCTGCCATCACAAAGAGTAAATTTTCACTTTTAGGCAAGGTATAAGAGAGTATGGCCCCACCGGGAATTGCAACAATCTGCACGCCTGTAACAGGTGAGGGAGGAGCGTCATCTTTTAATGGTGGTATACCACGACCAACATCATCTGAACATTTTATCATGCTTATGATGATAATAGTCAACATAAAGAAATTTCTCATATAATTCTTTTTCATAATGCTTATCTTGTTAATCATAGATTTCACCATCCCGGGTTTTGAACCAGGGTTGGGTTGGCTAAAATTGTGTTTTCATTTAGAGGCCACAGATAATCCCTGGTTCTAAATGTCATATTATAAATCATTTTCTCCCTGAAATATCCTTGTGCTGTTTCCTGCTCCAGATCCCATCCGGTAATCGGTTTATTTAATTCAGACACAGCAATCTTCCATCTGCGCAAATCCCAGAAGCGCTGTCCTTCGAACATCAGCTCAATGGTCCTTTCACGATGAATAATCTCCCTCAGACCATCCTGTGTCTTGTATTTATTTGGATTAATAGAATAATTATTCCACGCTTCCTCAATACCGGGAAGACCGGCTCTGGTACGTATCTTATTCAGGTATAAGAAAACCTCGCTGCTGGGGCCACTCACTTCATTCAATGCTTCAGCATAAAGCAGATACAAATCATTCAATTTGATTACCGGCCATGGATAGCTCTCCCTCGTGAATGTACTTCCCGTGCCGATTACACTCTGAAAATGGGTGTATTTTTTCGGGAAGAAACCGGTTGTTGAATAGGAGCTCAAGTTAATGGGTGCAGCAGGCTGCCCTCTTTTTGAAGAGACAAACAACAGGTTATCGCTGTTATCATCAAAACGTCCTTGTCCGTACCAAATCCCTCCATCAAAACCGAGACTTGCATAATACCTGTTTTCTCTATCAAAATGAAGCCTGGCTGTTGTATATCCCTGTTTCAAATTGAATCTGTGCTCATACTCCGGTATCTTTAGTTTAAATCGGGCACTATAATCCCAGGTAATATCTTCATCGATGGGTACACCATTGTCTGAATAAAAAAGTTCCGCAATTTTCAAAGGTGGAGCAATATTCCCCTGAGCGCCGGAGCTGGCAACCAATGCCGGATCTAATCCCCTTGGCGTAGCATTACCTTGCAATCCGACGATCTGACTACTCGTATTCGCCCAAATTATTTCTGAGTTCCATCTCTCATTAAAAGCATTGCGAATACTCATCTGTATGAGCGTTGTATCGGATAGGTTGTATTGTGAGAACTGGGGTTGATAGGTATACAGTTCATGTCCGAGAGAATCACAGAAGTCAATTGCTACTTTACATGCTTCAGCAGCTTTTTGCCATTTACTTTCATCGGGTGTTGTATTGAACAAGAGCGTTCCATCTTTATTTGCGAACCCTGTATAGTCAGAGTTACCATTAAACAAAGGGCTTGCTGCAGTGATCAATACCTTAGCCTTCAGAGACAGATTGATCGCCTGGGTTATACGACCCAGTTCAGACACCTCAAACTCAATTCTTTCCGGTAAATCAGGCAACGACTCATCCAGGAGCTCAATAACATAGGAAAAACATTCATCCACCGTGGAACGGAGTATCCTTACCTCTTCAGGGGAAGCAGAGACAGGCAAATTTTCCTTCACCAACACGATG
>JAENWZ010000009.1 GCA_016649795.1 Proteiniphilum sp.
ATCGAAGTTTTTGATGATGTTGAGGTTCACATTGGGTGCCACCAGTGCAATCCTGTTTATTTCATCTTCACGAAAATATTTATCGGAGACCTTGATGATCCCTTTTGCACCCATCTTGCTGCTCTTCAGATTATTTCCGATCGTGATGCGATTGTTCAGCTTTTGCAGCTGAAGCAGTGTAACCACTTTAAACACAGCTGCGGTGGGTATGTGATCGATGGCTGTACCGTTTTCGAGTGCCGCAACTTGCAATTCTTTTCTCATATTCTTTTGGGTGTTAAGTTTTATTTCACCTCTATACCCATCAGATCACAGATGACTGCCTGACGGGTATACATGCCGTTTTTTGCCTGTTGAAAGTAGTAGGCTTTGGGATTTTCATCCACATCCTGGTTGATCTCTTTCACCCGCGGAAGCGGATGCAACACTTTCAGGTTATCCTTTGACTCTTCCAGCATTTCATTATGCAAAACATAGATGTTCTTCACCTTTTCATATTCCATCAGATCGGTGAAGCGTTCTTTCTGCACACGTGTCATGTAAAGAATATCGGCGTTGTTGATTGACTCAGGCGAGAAATCGGTGAATTCCCTGTAGTTGATATTTCTGTTGTCACAGAATGATTTGTACTTATCGGGGATGTTCAGCTCCTCCGGGGCAACGAAGTTAAAGGTAGGGTTGAAGTGCGACAATCCCTGTATAAGTGAATGTACCGCACGCCCGTACTTCAGGTCACCCACGATGGTGATGGTCAGGTTGTTCAGTGTCCCCTGTGTTTCGTAGATCGTGAACAGATCGAGCATTGTCTGTGTGGGGTGCTGATTGGAGCCATCGCCGGCGTTGATCACCGGTACAGGTGAGATCTCAGACGCATACCGTGCAGAGCCTTCGAGGTGGTGACGCATGATGATGATGTCGGCATAGTTGCTCACCATCATGATGGTATCTTTCAGCGATTCACCTTTGGTGGAGCTGCTTGTGGCTGCATCAGAGAAACCGATGATACGTCCGCGCAGGCGATTGACAGCTGTCTCAAAGCTGAGACGCGTACGCGTGGAGGGTTCGAAGAAAAGTGTGGCGCACACTCTGCCCTTCAACAGATCACGGTTTGGATTCTGTTTGAACAGGGATGCACTTCTGAGGATACGATAAATATCTTCCTTGTCGTAATCACCGATATTAACTAAACTTGTGGGACTCATAGGTCTGATTTTTCGAGATGAATATAATTGTTCACAAATGTAGAAAAAAACCTTGCAATGCACTTGCAAGGTTTTAAAATTAACCTTAGAATTCCAAATCCACATCAAACAATTCATGCCAGGGTAGACCCTGTTGGTTGAGCTGTTCCATAAACGGATCGGGATCGAACTCTTCCACATTAAACACGCCCGGTTTGTTCCAGAGGCCTTTCATGAACATGATGGCGCCGATGGTTGCCGGAACGCCGGTGGTGTAACTTACCCCCTGAGCCCCTGTTTCCTTGTATGCCTCCTGGTGGCTGCAGTTGTTGTAGATGTAGTAGGTCTGCTCCTTGCCGTCCTTGATGCCGCGGATACGACAACCTATAGATGTTTGTCCCGTGTAGTTCTCTCCCAGCTCTCCCGGATCGGGGAGCACCGCTTTCAGGAACTGTATGGGTACGATCTTCTGCCCGTTGTACTCCACCTCATCGATACGTGCCATGCCGATGTTTTGAATCACCCGCAGGTGAGTGAGGTACTCCTGTCCGAAGGTCATCCAGAAGCGTGCACGCTTGAGGGTAGGGAAGTTCTTCACGAGCGATTCCAGCTCTTCGTGAAAGATCACATAGGATTCTTTGGGGCCTATGTCGGGGTAGGTGAGTGGCTTATGTATCTCATGTGGCTCCGTCTCCACCCATTCACCGTTTTCCCAGTATTTACCTTTTTGGGTCACCTCGCGAATGTTGATCTCAGGATTGAAGTTAGTGGCGAAAGCTTTGCCATGATCACCCGCGTTACAGTCTACGATATCGAGATAATGCATCTCGTCGAAATGATGCCTGGCAGCGTATGCGGTGAAGATACTTGTCACGCCGGGATCGAATCCGCAACCGAGGATGGCTGTCAGACCGGCTTTCTCGAACCTCTCCCTGTAGTCCCACTGCCATTTGTAAGCATACTTCGCCTCATCTTTCGGCTCGTAGTTGGCTGTATCGAGGTAGTTTACACCACATTCCAGACAGGCATCCATGATCGTAAGATCCTGGTAGGGCAGTGCCACGTTGATCACCAGCTCCGGCTTAAAATCATTCAACAGTCTCACCAGCTCCGCTACGTTATCAGCATCCACCTTCGCTGTTTGAATCATCACACCCGTACGTTGCTTCACATCTTCCGCAATCGCATCGCACTTGCTTTTGGTACGGCTGGCCAGCATAATGTCGGTAAAGACATCCCTGTTTTGAGCCACCTTGTTGGCTACTACTGTCCCTACGCCACCTGCACCAATGATCATAACTTTTCCCATATTCTATTTTTTAAAGTTGTTTGTATTCAGATGCTTTTTGCTCTCTCTCGCCTTTATACAGCGTTGAAAGTCATTGCCACATGCCGTTTGTGTGGCTTAGGGTCGCTGTAGGCACATTTTTCACAAATATACAATGAATCTGTGAAATGCGGCTGGTTTGGGTTTAAAAATTGCCGGTTTTGAACCAATCTTTTAAAAACGTATCTTTGTAATATTAATAATTCAACCTTCGCATGTGTTACGATTACAGCTAAATCTTTCGCTGACGATGTTTCGCACTGACAGATGCGAATGTTCAGTTGATAATCACATCATAAAAAGAAAAAAAGAATCTGAAAAAGTATGAACGACGAAAAAATTAAACAAATTTCACGCTCAACCAATGCGATAAGTGACTGGTCTATTCAACTTCTCACAAATCTTGGGATCCCCGATAACTGGGTAAAATATATTAATCTGCTCCTTCTGCTGCTTGTGCTTGTGCTACTGGTGTTTTTAGTGCAATACCTCACCCGGAAAATATTACATCTTATCCTGAAGCGGATGGCGAAGATCACAGGGATTGAATTCTTAACACATCTTTCTACCAGACGTTTCCCGCACTACCTGGCGATGATTATCCCTTTTAGTCTGGTGAAAGGCTCCATCCCTATTATTTTCGACCTCTTTCCGACAATGATGATTCTTGCAGATAAGCTTGTCGATATCTTCCTTATATTTTATGTGATATGGCTGCTAATATCCGTAGTAAATGCCTTAGCCGATACGATCCGTACGAAACCGACCATAATCGATAAACCGATAGAGAGATATCTGCAGGTTGCGATAATTATTTTCTATGCTGTCGGCTTTATCATTCTTTTCTCTACGCTCACAGGGCGTGATCCGAAGGTTATCCTGGGTGGGCTGGGTGCTGCCTCAGCTATTCTGATGCTGATATTCAAAGATACCATCCTGGGTTTTGTAGCCAGTATGCAGGTGTCGGCCAACGACATGGTCCGCATAGGTGACTGGATCACCATGCCCAAATATAACGCTGATGGGGATGTAATTCAGATCTCACTGACAACCGTAAAAATCAGAAATTTCGATAAAACCATCACCACCATCCCTCCTTACACCCTTGTGTCGGATTCTTTCCAGAACTGGCGCGGCATGGTAGAAGCGGGAGGACGCAGAGTGAAACGATCTCTCTATCTGAAGCAGTCCTCAATCCGTTTTCTCTGCAATGAAGAGCTGAAGGAGCTGGAGAAAATTCAGTATGTCTCAGATTATATTCGTTCGCGAAGCAGGGAGATTGATGATTACAATAAAACATCAGGAGCCGATAAGTCATTGCCTGTCAATGGCAGGAACCTCACCAACATGGGGCTCTACCGTCAATATATAAAAAACTATTTGAGCAATCATCCCGATGTACATAAGGAGATGTTACTGTTGGTACGTCAGCTGCAGCCTACCTCGAAAGGACTCCCTCTGGAGCTCTATTTCTTCACGGCTACCATTGAATGGGAAAGATATGAGGAAATCTCCTCTGACATATTTGATCATATTACCGCTGCTGTGAAGTATTTCGATATGGAACTCTTTGAAGATGTATCCAATCCGGTAATAACCTCCGTTCCGGAAATTGTGGCTGAATCGTAAATGTATCTATATTGTCTTGCTGGCGGCATAGCAATATGTTGTTTTATCACGCTAAGGCTATGGGAAATTTGTTTTTATTTTAATTAAAATATCTATCTTTGTCAAATCATTTCAAAAGCAGATAATGATTCATCAAGTGGAGCGAGCAGCGTCATTTTATTCACGCTGGTTCATGGTAGCTGCAAGTTCAAACATCTTAACGAGAGAAATAAAATAGCGTATGAGTAAAATATATAGTGTTTTTACGGGAACAGGTAGTTATGTGCCTCCCAAACAGGTGAAAAACGAGTTCTTTAAAACCTATGAGTTTTTTGACTCAACAGGGGAGAAAATAACCACTCCGAATGAAGCAATCGTAGAGAAATTTGAAGAGATCACCACCATCTCCGAACGACGCTATGCCGAGGATAATCAGGTTACTTCCGATCTTGCACTTATAGCAGCTCAGAGAGCGATTGATGCTTCGGGGATTGATAAGGAGGAGCTCGATTATATTATTTTTGCACATAATTTTGGTGAGACATTGGCGGACAATATGCGCATGGATGTGGTTCCTTCCCTGGCTTCCCGGCTGAAACATAAACTGGGTATCAAAAATCCCTTCTCTGTGGCTTACGATATTTTATTCGGTTGTCCCGGATGGGTTCAGGCGGTGATTCAGGCCGATTTCTATATCCGTTCAGGTGAAGCGAAAAAGATACTGGTTGTGGGTGCAGATATCCTGTCGCGCGTTGCCGACCCGCACGACCGCGACAGCATGATCTACGCCGACGGTGCAGGAGCGGCCATCATGGAGGGGCGCGAGAGCGATACGCCTATTGGTATCATGGGGCACAACTCCCGTAGTGATGCATTAGAATATGTGCATATGCTTCAGATGGGTTACTCCTATAATCAGCAGCTGGCTGAGAAGAAAGATTATTACCTGAAGATGAATGGACGTCGTTTGTACCAGTACGCACTGGAGAATGTCCCAAAAACGATTAAACTGGGTCTCGATAAGCTGGATCTGCATATTTCCGAGATCAGCAAGGTCCTTCTACACCAGGCCAACGGGAAGATGGATGATGCTATCCTGCAGCGTTTGTTCAGGCTCTACGACATCAAAGAGGTCACCGAAACCATCATGCCGATGACCATCTCATGGCTCGGCAACTCGTCGGTGGCAACCGTTCCCACGCTATTAGACATCATCACACGTAGGGAGATGGAACACCACGATTTGGAGAGCGGAGACAATATCATCATGGCATCTGTGGGTGCGGGAATGAATATTAACAGTATTATCTATAAAATTCCGTAAGTTGTAGTCATATCCGCTCTATCAGCAGGTTGAGCGGTTTTCTGACCTTGGGCTGGTGTGCCAGTCTGTCCTCTTTTTCGTCGCGATAGCCAAGGGTGAGCATCACCACCGCCTCTTCGTCTTCCACATTGAGTGAGAGCAGCTGATTCAGTGCCCGGGGATCAAACCCCTCGATGGGAGTCGCATCGATGCCCAGCTGAGCTGCGGCGAAGGTAGCGTATCCCAGGGCGATGTAGGTTTGGTGGACAGCCCAGCTGAATGTATTCATCTCCGGGTTTATTATCGCATTGTGTATCTTATGACGATAAGCTTCAATATACTCGTCCGTCGGGTTCCTTAATTGTTTTATCTCGTTCAGAAAACCCTCTACATACGCTTCGTTCAGTTTCTTTTTGGCTTTGAAGATGAGCAGATGGGAGCATTGCAGTACCACAACCTGTGGGCATGCCTTTTCGTATATCTCGTGGAGTAATTCTTTGTTTTCTGTAACGATTACCTTGTAGGGTTGTAGTCCGTAAGCCGAGGGAGCCAGTCGGATAGCTTCGAGAATGGTCTCTAACTCATTCTCTCCGATCTTCTCACCGGTCATACGTTTTGTGGCGTAACGCCACATTAAAGCTTCAGTTAATTTCATATTGTTTATTATCGTGGATAGCATTTCAGCCCTGATGATTTGATTCGACAGCCTGAAAACGCAGGCCGTTTCTTATTAACTCTACCATTAAACAGAGATTGATGAAAAAGGTTTACAGAAAATATGATCAACCAGCTATGTCACTCTCTCAATCTGCTGCAATATAATCAGCATATCCGATATGATCGTTGACCGGTCATCGGCGGACCCGTACAGGTCGGATTTTCTTGCAGTGAAATTGATGGCGATTGTATCTGCTCCCAGCGTTTTTTTCACGACAGACCAGAATGCCGTTTGCTGTAAAATAGGTGTCGCGTAGAGCTCTTCAGTCTCTTTGGGACGAATGTTAGTAAGCACTCCAGCAGACGGGTCTGCCTGTGTCCTGCCACCTTCATCATGCGGGCCAGGTAGGCATTCTCTTCGTAACGACCCAGCATCTCCTGTTCCCGGTCGCCGGTGATCAGCAACAGGGGAGGGGCATTGGGACGAACATGATAAAGTGGGGCATATTGATCAACGAGAGGGTGGGTATCTTTCATCCCATACTCCTGCCGGATAGAGAAATGCGTGATGGTCTGACCACTCAGAGGTATCAGTCCGGCGATGCTGTCAGCATCGATATCATGAGCCGCTAGATACTGTTTGTCCAGTCCGGTCATCATGGCCAGGTAACCTCCGGCAGAATGACCGGAGAGGAAAATTTGTGATACATCACCACCATATTGATCTATATGTCTGAATACCCATGCCACCGCTGCTGCCGCATCTTCGATGTAGGCAGGCGCTTTCACACCGGGTGCCAGGCGGTAGTTCACACCCACGATGCAGATCCCCTCGTTCTTCAGTGCATCGGGCAGCTCCTTGTTGCCGCCGGTAAGACCTCCGCCATGAAACCAGACGATCGTGGCAAACCCCTTTTTGCCTGTCGGATAGTAGATGTCGAGATTACAACGCTCGTTGATATAACTGTCCCTTTGACGGATATCCTCGTTGTAGTAGGGGATATTGGAAAGGGTTTTGTATGCACTCTCCTGCGCAACTGAGCTGAAAGAAATGCTTATGAACAGAAGTAATGACAGCAATGTTATGGATGCTTTTTTCATAATTGTAGTGAAATCAAAAGTTATCGGGCTCCGTCTTTGCCGCCGTGGCGGTGATGGTTCTGAAATCATCGTCGAAATGGGAGAGGAGCATCTCTGTCAGTTTAACGTGGAAAGTGGTGTATAGCTTAGACGTGATATGTTTCCTGTCTTTTCTTTTCAACAAGCCAAAACGTAATTGTTTCTCATCCACCCAAATCTGAGGCTTAAAGAAAGCCTCGTTCCTCCATAAAAGTGTCCCATAGGTTAGGCGTCCGTCACTTGTGCGCGCCCATTTGTCTGCTTTTTTGCTGTCAATCGCTTCGTAAATCTTATCGAGCAGCAGATCCGGATTATCGGTATATATAATAATTGCCATTGTGATTGCTTAATTTATCTTTTATTTCGAATTCTTATAACTGTCTATCGCCTTTTTAACGGATCCGTGGAGGAGGAGCAGGTTCTTAGCCTGTTCATAGGAGAGGGAGAGTTCATCTACAATCATACGTGTACCTCTGTCGACCAGCTTCTGGTTGGTGAGCTGCATGTTGACCATACGATTCCCTTTCACCCTTCCCAGCTTGATCATGGTGCTGGTGGTAATCATGTTCAGCACCAGCTTCTGTGCTGTCCCCGACTTCATGCGGGTGCTGCCCGTCACATATTCGGGACCGACAATAGGTTCAATCTTTATTTCAGCTTCAAACGCCACGGGCGAATCGGGATTACAACTGATAGCACCGGTAAGGATCTTTTTCTCCCGCGCTCTGCGCAGTGCCCCAATAACGTAGGGTGTTGTGCCGGAGGCAGCGATACCCACCAGCACATCATTCACGTTGATCTTATACTCCATAAGGTCTTCCCATCCTTTATCTATGTCATCTTCCGCTGCTTCCACAGGGTTACGCAGGGCGCTGTCGCCACCTGCTATCAGCCCGATCACGTACGTGTTGGGCATGCCGAAAGTGGGCGGTATCTCTGAGGCGTCGAGCACTCCCAGGCGTCCGCTGGTACCCGCACCCAGGTAAAAAAGGCGTCCGCCGCGCCGCATGCGCTCAACAATGCCCGTCACCAGCTTCTCTATTTCAGGGATTGTTTTTTCAACAGCTAGTGCCACCTTCCGGTCTTCAGCGTTTATCTCCGTCAGCAGCTCCATCACCGATTTCTTTTCCAGATCGTTATAGAGTGATGCCTGTTCTGTTATTTTTATGAATGTCATAGAATATGTTTCAATGTTTCAATGTTTAATGTTTATTGTTTGATACTCAAATTTTAAAATGCGATGATTCCTGCGGCTTTGCCGGGTGATGATATTGAATCAGCCCCGGCATGGGTGACTGTTCAATTTTACCAACAACCATCTCTTTTTCTGCTGCTACTTCTTTCAAAATCTCAGAGAAGTACCAGGCGATGGAGCCTACAAAGTGAACGCTGTTTTTCCGATAATTGTAAAGCATCACATTCCTTTCGAAGAATGCGGTGAAACCATTGGTTACAATCCGTCGGATGCTTTTGTCATCTATATGACTGAGCAGGAAGGGAGCGAAGTTCGCCAGAAAACGGCTGGGGAAGGGTTGCCGGTAGACACGCTCGATAATAAGAGCCGGTGAGAGGTTGTACTCCTCAAGCAGCTTCTCTTTCAGCCCCAGGGTGAGTTGATTCTTCAGTGCATCGCCCACCAGTTGTCTGCCCAGCGCGGCTCCGCTACCTTCATCACCCAGAATAAAGCCGAGTGGTGATACCTGATATATGATCTCTCTGCCGCTCCATTCGCATGAGTTGCTTCCGGTACCCATGATACAGGCAATACCCGTATCAACCCCGCAGAGACTGTGTGCAGCAGCGATCAGATCGCTGTACACATGGATTGTATCTATGGGAAACGACTGGTGAAGAGCATTCCTCACCAGGGCTGTTTTCTCGGGGATACAGCCTGTTCCGTAAAAATGGATAGATTGAATCGGACTGTTCTTCAGGAGAGGATAAGCATGCTGTTTGATCTCTTCTGCAATCTCTTCCTCTGTTTGATACACCGGGCTGATCCCTTTTCCCGAAAAGCGGTGTATGATCTTTCCACCCGATGTAAGGCACCAATCGGTCTTGGTGGCACCGCTGTCGGCGATCAGTATTGTCTCTGTTAATGCTGAATGATCCATTAAGCTTGATTCGTTATACTTCTATTAACCATTATCCGGCACTTATAGTTTGATATAGATATTCTTTTTATATAAAATATATCCGAACAGCCAGCAGACGGTGATGAACAGCAGCGCATAGAGCAACGATCCGAAATAATCACCCGCCCAGGGTTGAATAAGAACTCCGTAAGTAAATGATTTGACGGAAAGGAGTTCACCCTGGTATGAAAAACGGATGTTTGATACCAGGTTGGCCATGACGCCGGCAAAGACGTAGACGATGAGCGGATTCACGCCGAAAGCGTGGAAAAAGCGGCTCCATTTCTCTTTTTTGTGTATATCAATCATCCAGATAAGCAGGCCCAGCAATTGTGCGGCAAAGCCGGTGGTGGTGAGCACGAATGTCGGACTCCATATCTTCTTGTTGATAGGGCACCCATAATGCAGCAGCAATCCGGAGAAAGCAAGTATGGTTCCCCAGATCAACAGCTTCTCCACACGCTTGTGGTTGTCCTTGTTCTCAACAATCAGCTTGCCGAAGAGAAAGCCGATAAGCACATGGGCGACGGAGGGGATAGTGCTGAGCAGTCCTTCGGGATCGAGTGCAATTCGTACCCTTTCCGGTGTGGTATCTTTATACATATGACCGGTACCCCACAGTGCTTTGTCGACCACAGCAATGATATTCTGTTCCGACATCTCAAGCCCTTTTCCGAAGCGAAGAAGCAGGTAATACCCTGCCAGTAATATAGCAATTACCCACACCAACGATTTGTTTTTTACAAAGATCGCAATAAGTGCTGCAAAACCGTAGGCCAGCGCCAACCGTTGCAATACACCCAGTATACGCAGGGTGTTGAAATGGGTTGCTGCTATGCCGAATGGCTCTCCTGAAGCCAGTCCGCGTGTAAGTTGTCCAAACCATCCCAGCGCCAGCCCAATCACGAATATAAGGATGGTGCGCCTCACTATCTTCCAGATGGCTCCTCCGGAGGGTTCGAAGTTGAACTTGCGCAGCGACATGAAGGTGGAGACGCCCATGATGAACATGAAGAAGGGAAATACCAGGTCGGTGGGTGTGAGCCCGTGCCAGTGAGCATGTCTGAGTGGTGCGTAGGCATAGCTCCACGAACCGGGATTATTGACCATGATCATACCTGCAATGGTGATACCGCGAAGAATGTCGAGTGAGAGGAGGCGGCCGCTCTGTTTAGTGATTGGAATTGCGTTCATCGTTTTTTCTTAAGAATGTATCTGTCTACTCTTTTTATCGCTCTTCGCGAGCAACGGGTGCCCGCTAAACATCGGAATGTCTTATATTTAGCTGTATACGCATCGCGGGTATATATGTGAAAGTTGAATGCTAAAATATTCTCCTGAGCGATTCAGCGGTAAAGATAGTATTTCTTCGACAATTTTCTGAATGACTCTTCATCTTTGATCCAGTAGGCCTCAATATCGTCATAGCGATGGTTTTTGCTGAACTCCCGCCGGATAAAATCGGTGCCGCACACCTTGTCGAACATATTGAACCTGTTGTCGGGTGCATGATCAAACACTTTGTGGTCGGGATAGAGCTGCGCAGCCACCTCCATCACATGAAACTGAATATCCGACAGACGGGCTTTGTTGAAGTCGTTGAGGTGTATCTGCACCCCCTGAATGTTTGTTCCCGCTCCAACGGAATAGTAGGGCTTCAGGTGGATGGGCCGGAAAGTGATCCCGGGAAGTTTTTTCGCGTTGAGTGCTTTGGCAAATTCTTCGGCATTGATCCATTCGGCGGCGAACATCTCGAAGGGGAGGGTGTATCCTACACCGATGGAGATATAACCCAGTTCACCCAGGATACCGGAAACGGGATAGAAAGAGGCTGAGTGTGCAAACGGAATATGGGGTGAAGTGGGCACCCAGGGTAGTCCCGTATCTTCGAAATTCATCTTCCGGCGCCACTTCTTCATCTTCACCACCGTCAGCCTGCAGGGTTGCGGGATCATCCCCTCTCCGTTGATCATCTCCGCCAGCTCTCCGCAAGTGAGCCCATACACATAGGGGATCTTGAGCTGGCTGACGAATGAGAAAAAGCCCTCTTCCACGAGGTTACCCTCCACCTTGCGTCCTCCCAAGGGGTTGGGGCGGTCCAGCACCACGAATTCTATGTTGTTTTCCGCTGCTGCCTGCATGGCCAGGTACATGGTAGAGATATAGGTGTAGGAGCGGCAACCTATATCCTGTATATCGTACACCAGTACATCGATATCCTGCAGCATCTCTTTCGTGGGTTTTCGTGTGGCACCGTAAAGTGAATAGACAGGTACGCGGGTGTTGGTATCTTTGAAGTCGGATACCTTATCACCCGCATGTACATCGCCACGTACGCCATGTTCCGGTCCGTACAGGGCTACGAGCTGCACATTGGGTGCTTCATGCAGGATGTCGATGGTCGATCTCAGGTTGTTGTCCACTCCCGTAGGGTTGGTGATCAAACCTACACGTTTTCCCTGAAGGATCTTAAAGTTGGATGCTTTCAGCACCTCTATCCCTGTCTTCATACGAATATTTTGGGCAAAAGCGGATGAGGTGATCATCATGCTGCACAGAATTAATGTCATGACTGCTCCTGATCTACGTGATAAGAAGTGAGTGTTACCGGAACCATCTTTCTTTGAGACTTGTTGTTGATACATTATTTCATGTTTTTGTATTGTTACTGTTCCGTTGTGACCTCCTCAAACGGTTGAAGCTCTTTTTTTGACTTCCCGAACTCCTTGTCTACTTTCATAAAGGGGATGAGGATCAGTGTGGGGATGGTGATGATCATAATGAAGATAAAGAAATGTTCATATCCCAAATGTTCCTGTATCCATCCAGCAGCCATGCCGGGGATCATCATACCCAGCGCCATAAACCCGGTACAGATGGAGTAGTGGGCTGTTTTATGTTCACCCTGCGAGAAATAGATCAGATAGAGCATGTATGCCGTAAATCCGAAGCCATAGCCAAACTGTTCAATAGCTACAGCTACGTTCACCCAGAAAAAATTATCAGGCTGATAGAACGAAAGGAGGAGGTAAGCGGCATTGGGTAGGGTGATGGCCAGTGCCATAGGCCATATCCAGTGCTTCAGTCCGTTGCGGGAGGCTACGACACCTCCGATAATGCCCCCCAGTGTGAGGGCAATCACACCCACTGTCCCGTATACCAGGCCTACCTCCTGCGTATTCAGTCCCAATCCCCCTATCTCACGTGCATCGAGCAGAAAAGGGGAGGCCAGCTTCACCAGCATCGCTTCGGCCAGGCGATATAACAGGATAAAGGCGATAGCCAGGCCGATACCCTTCTTCGTGAAGAAGGACTTGAAGGTATTTCCAAATTCGATGAGCACCATCTTTTGGGTGTGTGCCTCCTTACCGCTATCCTCCGCATGGCGGGGGAGGGCAAAGCGGTGATATACCATGAAGGCCACAAAGAGTCCCGCCATGATAAAAAAGGTGATGCTCCAGGACAGGGGTATATTCCCTGTGGATTTTTCGAAGTATCCAGCCAGAATAATAAGCAGTCCCTGACCTGTGATCATGGCCAGGCGATAGAAGGTGCTGCGGATGCCCACGAAAAAAGACTGCTCTGAATCATCCAACGCGAGCATGTAGAAGCCGTCGGCAGCGATATCGTGCGTGGCGGAGCTGAAGGCCATCAGCCAGAAGAAAGCGAGTGATGCCTGCAGGTAGAAGGGTGTGGGCAGGGTGAATGCGATACCCGCTAGGCCGGCACCTATCAGCAGCTGCATGGAGACGATCCACCACCGTTTTGTTTTCAGGATGTCTACAAAAGGGCTCCAGAACGGTTTGATCACCCAGGGCAGGTAGAGCCAGCTGGTATAGAGAGCTATATCGGTATTGGAGAGCCCGAAACGTTTATACATGATCACCGACACGGTCATCACTGCCACATAGGGCAGTCCCTCGGCGAAATAGAGTGTAGGTATCCAGCTCCATGGGGAGTGAGTCGTTTTTTTCATCTGTATCGTTATTTAGTATTTTTTCCTGATATCTGTGCCGGAGAAGTAATGTTTCAGGATCTCTGCATAGCTGTAACCTTTCTCAGCCATCATGGCAGCACCTATCTGACACAATCCTACGCCATGGCCCCAGCCGGCACCTGTAAGCGTGAATTTTTGGGGTATCCCCTCATCGTTCTCCTCATCCCCATCCACCACGAAGGCGGAGCTGTAGAGATGTGACCGGGAGAGGGTGCGCCTGATCTCCAGCTCTTTGCCGATGGTCATCACGCGCTCCGTGCCGATAATCTTCAGCCGGATGATGCGTCCCGAGGTGCCCCGCTCGAGTGGCTGCAGGGCTATGATCTCACCCCAATCGATGCCGGAGCGCTCTCTGACCAGTTGTGACAGCTCCTCCTGCGAATAGACTACCTTCCAGCGGTAGAAATCGGCTGTCTCACGGTCGTAGTCGTTCAGCACCTGCCTGAGCACACCGGCGTCCTGTGTGTTGCAGAAGGCAGGGGGTGAGGAGCGGATCCACTCTTCAGCGTTCTCTTCCACCGTCAGATCGGGCAGGGGAGCGTCTTCGGGGTAATCAGCCTTACCCTGAAGATAGGGATGAGCGATGGGCTCCCATACATTCTCGAAGGTCTCCATCACACCGCCGCAGCATTTCGAGAAACGAGCATCGCAGATGATATCGCCGTAGGAGATCACTCTGCCGCGTGTTTGACCGATCACTGCACTCACTAGAGGGGTGGACTGTCGGGTGATACCCTGATAGCGCTGGCAGTGGTCGTCGGCACATACGTCGAAGAGGGAGTGATCCTCGCGGTCGTACCAGCGAACGATCTCGGTAGGTGATTCAAAGGATGTCTTATAATTACCTGCAATGTCCTTGTTCTTTTGTATCTGTGCCAGCAACCAGCTGCGGGAGATGACGGCGTGTGCCTTCAGCAGCTCTTCGGAACTTGTGGCGCTCATCTCGGAAGAGATGACGCTCTTGAGGTAGTCCTCCAGGGAGACGATGTTGATAGCGGTGATGCCGCCCTTCTCCGCGATGAACTTCAACCCTCCCTGGAAGCGCTGGTTCTCTCTGCGTTCCCAGTGGAAGTGGAGCCCGATGATCACATCCTTCAACTCGAATGAATCGCTGTGCAGATCATCCGACTCAAAAGTGATCTCATCCTGTTTCTCACCGTTGAAGAGAATTTTCCCTTCCGATAGCTCCACCTTGTAATTGCCAGGGGGAAAAACTTTTCCTTTCAGTCTGTATGTGGTTAGCAGCGAAAAACTGATTTCAGGCTGCTCCAGTAAAATGCCTACATGTATCAGCGGGTCGTTCATCATAATCTCTTTCGTGCCTGTAGTTCCCATGTTCTTATTCTGTCTTTGTAAAGGTTATGTGCATTCATCTTCTCAATATCGAGTGATGCATCACTGTTCTCTTCCCAACGGCGGCAGAGATACAATATATCATAGATACGACCGATCTGATAGTGGCGTGAGATATTCAGTCCGAGGGCGTAATCCTCACCGTAGCTTGTGTTGGGTAGCTTGATCTCCCTCAACAGCGGGGTGTAAAAGGCGCGGGGTGCACCCAGCCCGTTGATGCGCAAGGCGTTGTTCCTGCCATTGTCGGGTGTCCACTCCCTGTGGTCGATGATGCCCGGCGGGATCATCTCCATATCGAAGTTGGTCATCTGATAGGTGCCCACCACCATACCGCAGTTTTGTGCATAGAAGGCATCGACGATCTTCTGCAGTGTATCCTCACCGCTGTATACATCGTCGCTGTCGATCTGCACGGCAAATTTCCCGCATGCAGGGTTATGCACACCCATATTCCAGCACCCGCCGATACCCAGATCGTCCCTTTCGGGGATGATATGTATCAGCCTTGCATCCTCACTGAAGTCATTGATGGCCTCCGTGGTACCATCGCTGGAGTGATTGTCCACCACGATGAGGTTGAAAGGGAAATTGGTTTTCTGCATTAACACCGAGGAGATGGCATCTTTGATGGTTTTGATGCGGTTGCGCACCGGGATGATTACCGAGGCTTCACAGGCAAAAGTGCCTTTGTTGAACTCAATGGTCTTGAATGTGGGTTTCAGGTATGCACCCACATCTTTCAGATGCTGCGTACAGGCCTGCTCCATCTCCATCTGCAACTGACGGTTTTTAGGATCCACGTAATCAAATATTTTCTGTCCCGATGCACGGGTATCCTCCTCTATCTCGGTGTAGAGGTACTCGTTGATATGCAGTAGCGGATTCTTCTGCGACACCTTGAGCCTGAGGTCGTAGAGTCCGGCAAACCTGTACGCTTCGTTTTTCATCCTACGGGCTGCTTTTTTCAGTGCCTTCGCATTGTAGAGGAGCAATGAGCCGAAGTTAAAGTCATCACGCAGACTGCCCTCCTGGTAGTCGATCACCGGATGATTGCTCTTCTCTCCGTTGCTGATGGCGTAATAATCGGCATAAACCATTCCGGCCCGGGTATCTTCCGCTATACGTATCATCCGCTCCAGTGCGAAGTAACCGGGTTTCAACACCGTCTGCTTCTGATAGATAAGCGTATAGTCGGCGCTCGATTTCTGGGCGATCTTCTTTACCGTGGAGCTGCTTTGGAGCGTATCGATGGCGATGTTTTTGCAACCTTTGATTGATGCCGTGATATTCTCCGGGGTAAGCAGCCAGATCTTGTTGACCGATTCCGATTGCTTGAGCTCTTCTACCGTTTTTCTTGCCTGTTCCGGTTCTGTGAAGAGGATAAATGCATCTATTGTTTTCATATTTTGTTTTTTTTAGCGTTCAGTTTTCAGCGTTCAGCTTACGGCTTTTCGCTTATTGTTTCCATAATTCCTTTGATCAGCCTGTTTCTACTCTCCTGACCCTTGACAGCTTCTATAGGGAAACCCAGGATGCAGCTGTTGTAACTCTCTCCTTTAAAGAGGATGCCTGCACTCAGATTGTTCTCCGAATAGCGAAGAACGGTGAATGCGTTTTCGTCTGCCGGCTCAATGGCGTCGGGGTGCTCCACCACGTAGCTCTCGCTGTTCAGCTCGTGGTAATAGCTGTAATCACCCTCAATCGCGCTGAATGGAGAGGCAACAGATTTAATTTGCCCTGTCACAGCACCGTTGTTATTGCGCCATTTGTATTTGAGTGTGTTTTGTGCCCACTCGCGCTCCTCTTTGGTGGAAAAGGGATTGTCCCACAGGTCGGTACCGACAAAAGCGCCGCTGACGATGATGTTGCCACCATTGTTACAATAGGCGGTGAGTGCCTCCTGTTGTTTTTTGGAGAATGTCTTGAACCGGGGTGGCTTCACTCCGCGGGCAATGCTCCACTCCCGTTGCTTTCCGAGGATCCAGTCGACGGTTTTGTAATCGGACAGATTCACCGAACCGTTATCCACTGCGCTTGCCGCGCATGAAACGAATGAATATCCAGCGTCGGCAAATGCCTCTCCGTGAATAGAGGGATAGTCGAAAGTGTTGCCTGCAATCCGGGTAGTTTCATAGTTGGCGTTGCTGTCACCAAAGCCCGATGCATCGTCGTCCATCCAGGGGATGATACGTCGGTATTCATGCATCTGACCGATAAAGTGGTGGTCGGCAATATAGGGAACGCCATTGTCCACGCTTCCCGCGAACCCTGCAATGCTGTCCTCCGAGGTAGTGAAGCTGTGTGGTGCGGAAACACGGGTGAAACCGTTCACGATCAGCATCTCTCCTTTCTGGTCTGATTTCCGGCAGACCGAAAGGATCTCCGACGGGAAGCTTTTACCACCCTCGTTCACGGCAACCACCATGTAACTGTAGATAGCATCCTTCCGCAGGGTTGTTTTGTAGCTGTTGCTGCTCACCAGCACGCCGTTATCGAATCCCCCGCCATTGATGCGGGTGTAGATAATGTACTGTGCGGGTGTAGCCGATGGTTCTGATGAATCGATTGTTGGCTGCCATCTCAGTTCCACCTCTGTTTCGTCAATAAAGAGAGCAGAGAACTCCTTCACCGGCAACGGCTGTACCACATAAGGGCGGTTGTATTGCGTTGCAAGGAACTTGAGCATCCCTTTGTAGATAGAGCGGCTCACCGTGAAACGGAAGGAGGGATCGAGGCCGTAGCGCATATCTGCGAAGTTCTGGTGTGAGAGCAGCTCCAGCAGCATGGTGGGCACATTGGGTATGCGTGCCTCAGCATAAGAGCGGTTCCATAGATGACGGCGTGTCCAGTCCGGTTCGAAATCGCGACGGATATCGCTCACGATCTCTTCCATGATCAGTTCCGACAGGTCGCGCGACGCCCAACGTGAACGTCCGTTCTCGAACAGTTCGTCGTTGAAGTGTGTCATGTAGATACCCAGCGTTCCCACGATGGTGTCACCCCAGAAGGTTCCCGCATCGGTATGGAAAGCGAATGTCAGATCCAGAGGGATGTTAAGCCCTTCGGCTTTAGGCAGCACGGAAGAGCCACCTGCCAGCCAGTTGACCCAGACACCGCGACTGGCATAGTCGTCGGTGTAATCATTCTTCCCTTTGCTTCGGTTGTAGACCGTGTCGGGTACGCCCGCCCACTGCATCCAGTAACGGGCACCCTCGGTGTAACGGGGATAACCGCTTATTTTGGGTGTGTAGCTGATCTTTGAAACGAGCGTCTCTTTCCGGATCAGGCTGTCAGAGCTCTTTGTGTTCTCACTCTCGAATCCGGCGGGGTGCGGCATACGGGCAATATTTCCCATGCCCCCGCCTATTTTCACTGCATCGGCAGTCACTGTTCTCCCGGCGCGCCGGCTTCTGTTGGAGAGCGTGATCTTGTGATCACTGCCCGCATTAAAATGGAAGGTTCCAAGGAAGATCCATGTGCCGCCCCCCATCTGCTGGTTGAGATGAAAATCTGTTCTCCCTCCCGCATGATAGATGCTGTAGAGCGCATCATCGCTGCTGTTCTTAACTGTTTGATAAGATACATACACTCCGTATTCTCCTTTCTCAGGTATGTCGGCTCTCCAGGTGGCAACAGATTCTGTACCTTTCGAAACGGTTTTTGTTTGTCTTGTCCTGCCCATTCTAAAGGGATTTTCACCATCCATATAGATATTTTTAGGGTTGGCAAACCCTGCGGAGTCACTCTCCTGCCATCTCTCCCTGCCAATTGTCTCGGAGTAGGCGGAGCCGTTGCTGCTGCCGTCTTGGTCGATAATCAGCTCGGTGGTGTTGTAATCCCTTTCACGGGGAAGGAGCACGCTGGCACCGGCATTCTCCAGCATCGGCACCAGGAATGGGACCACATAACTCTGTGTGTAGAGGTCCTCCACCGTCTGGAAAATGCGTGCTCTTTGCCATTCCCACCGCCCCAGCTTCTGCTCGTAATACCAGCCGTGGCTCTGCCACAGGGCTATATGGTTGTTATGTAGTCCTTTACTGAATTCATTGATTGGAGCGGAGATATTGGTGATAAGTGCTGTTTTCACCTTATGAGTGATCAGGCGGTTTTTATCTATCTGCTTATTCCGGAAATGGTTGGGCACGAGATGACTGATCTCCTGCTCGTCGGTGAAGACGCTGATGCGGTATTTCTTCTGTGCCGGGGGGAGATAATAACGAATGCTGTCATAGATAAGATGAACGATTTTTTTCCGCATGGGGAGATAGGAGAGTGACAGGTTGGTGTGAAATTCGATGCTTTTTCTCCGTTCTTTCAGCGCGATGCTGTCCACCGTCACTCTCCCCGGTCGCAGCATTGTCTCCCGGTAGATATGAGTCAGAGATTTACCGAGTCTTTGTTGAATTGAATCAGTATTATTGTTCTGCGAATAGGTGAGAAAATGTACAAAAAGAAAGATGAACATTGTGACAACCGACTTTATCATGCTTGAATACATAGTGTGTTGTCGAATGGAATTGGTATATTTTTCTTTTTGGCACTTCACATCGGGGATTGTTTGATGATATTGTAAAAGTAACAAAACTCTCTTAATTGTCATCATTATTTCTTTCTGTTTTTTTTATCTCTTCTCAACAATCTCAGAAGGATCACTCTCTTTGTTGTCTTTGTTGATGGCTGATATGCAGTAAAACCCCTGTGAAGTGACAGCTGTAAAATTATCCTTTGTTATTGTATGGATCACGCCCTCTTTTTCAGGATTAGCGAAATAGTAGATCACCGACCTTACATCTCCTGCGGTGTTCCATTTCAGCTGACCATTGTCGATCCTTACGTTCTCCGGTTTCTGAGGATCGGGCGCAACGCTTCTTCCGATAAAAGGGATCAGGGAGGGTCTACTGTATAACG
>JAENWZ010000157.1 GCA_016649795.1 Proteiniphilum sp.
CACTATTGCACTGGTGGAACGCCAACAATTTCCAGCAACATCTCTATATCGGCCAGGATCTGAAACGCAGCATCGATAAAAACGAACTAAGTACCAAAATCCGCATGACGCGAGAGATGTCGTTCGTGCATGGGAACTGTTACTGGTACGGTTACCAGATCCTGGATAATTTTGCCGGAGTTGCAGATATGCTGAAAACAGATATTCATCGCTCGAAAGCGTTAATCCCTGCCTACACGCATATGCACGACGGACAGCCCGATGCCGTGAAGAAGCTTGCGGAGGTTTTTACGGAAGACATGCATTTTCTTACATGGGAACAGAAGAAAGAGCCTTCAAATCCTGAAACAGCCCTGAAATTTGTGGTATATCGTTTTCAGCACAAGCAGAAAGCAGATATTAATCTGGCTGAGCATATTGTAGCGGTGACGCCCGATAACTTCTTCGTGCTCCCCTACGAGGGAGGGGAAAGCAGGTACACATACGTGGTTACGGCACTGGATGCATTTGGAAACGAATCGAAAGTGAAGAAGATAAAGGTAAGACAGTGAAGTATAAAATGACTATCTTTGTACCCATATAATCGACAGAAAAGATGATTGAAACCCAACAATTTCCGCTTATAGCCAAAACCATGGCGGAATTAGAAGATGTGCTGGCAGAAGAATTGATTACACTGGGTGCAAACAATGTGGAGATTGGTACGCGGATGGTCTCCTTTACAGGCGACAAGGCTCTGATGTACAAGACAAACCTGCATTGTCGCACGGCATTGCGGATTTTAAAACCGGTATATTCTTTCAAGGCAGAGAACGCCGATGAGGTGTATGAGGCACTGAAGCAACTCGATTGGGAAGAATTTCTGACGCTGGACAATACTTTTTCAATTGATGCGGTAGTCTATTCACATATATTTCATCATTCAAAGTTCGTCGCTTACCGGGTGAAAGATGCCATTGCCGATTGGTTCAACGAGAAGTACGATAAACGACCCTCTGTGAGTGTCACCAACCCCGATATCGTCTTCAATATTCATGTGGCTCACAACAAATGTACGCTTTCGCTCGACAGCTCTGGTGAATCCCTGCATAAACGGGGTTACCGTGTGGCACAAACAGAGGCACCCCTGAGTGAAGTGCTCGCAGCGGGCATGATTCTTAAATCGGGATGGCATGGTGAGAGCACCTTTGTTGATCCTATGTGTGGATCAGGAACACTGTTGATTGAGGCGGCTATGATTGCTTTGGGAATTCCTCCCGGCATACATCGTCAACACTTCGCGTTTGAAAAATGGAAAGATTTCGATGAGGAGCTCTTCAGCATGATATATAATGATGATTCGGGTGCACGCGAGTTCACACATCGCATCGTTGGTTCTGATATATCTCCAATGGCCATCGCCATCGCGGAGAAAAATATCAAAAGTGCAGGATTAAAAAAATATATCGATCTGAGTGTGCTGCCTCTTCAGCAATATACAGAAGCACCGGCTGCGGAAGGTGTGCTGATTACCAACCCTCCTTATGGTGAACGCATCAAAGTGGAAGAGCTGGAAGCGCTCTACTCGATGATTGGTGAACGGCTGAAACATGTCTTCCTGGGATTCAATGCCTATGTGTTGAGTTATCGGAAAGAGTCGTTCGATGCCATCGGACTGAAGCATTCCAACCGTTTTTTCCTTTACAATGGTGCATTGGAATGTGAAATGCGTGAATATGAGATTTTCTCGGGGAAACGGAAGGAGCTCTCAAAGAGTGATAATTTTCGCGAAAAACGCGGCAATAAAGAGGCACAACAGGAACGAAACTCAAAAGAGGGTTATCGCCGCTCCAACAGGAGCGAACGCACAGATGAGGATGCACCGCGAGGTGAGTTCAATCGCAAAAGAGGGGATGAGAGACCTGACAGAAGAGGAGACAGACCTTTTACACAGCGTGAACGCTCCTTCGACTCTGACAGAAGACCGGAGAGACGTCCCTACGACTCTGACAAGAGACCGGACAGGCGCCCCTACGACTCCGACAAAAGAGCGGAGAGACGTCCCTATGACGCTGATAAAAAACCGGAGAGACGCTCCTATGACTCCGACAAAAGAACGGAGAGACGCCCCTATGGAGATACTGATAAACCGCGCGATTCCAAAAGAGAATACCATAAAAAAAGTGAAGCTCCTTTCAGTGACCGCAAAAAAAGTGATGGTGCAGTAAAAGAGCTTAAGCTGAGTCGTTTTCCAAAGAAAAAAGATTGAAAAAACCTATTTTTCTTTAGTCTGAATTAATTCCTCCATCTCTCTTGCCAGTTTGTGCGTTGCTGCCCGGTCGGTCTTACCGTTTCCGGTTTGTGGGACAGCGTTTACGGTCAGGATATGCAACGGCTGCTGATAACGGGGCAGGTACTCCTCCACTGCCTTTCTTACGGCAACAGTGTCAGCCTCCGGTTCTATCAGCAGCACAACGGCTTCCCCCAGTTTCGGATGTGGCAGGGATGTGATCGCGTAGTTCCCCTTTATATAAGAACGCAAAATCCGCTCAACCTCTTCTATATGTACCTTGATCCCCCCGCTGTTGATCACATTGTCTCTTCTACCGATTATACGGAACGTACCCCCCGCTCTTATTTCGGCAATATCGTTTGTAACTATCGGTTCATCGGCCACCCCCTGGGTGTTGATGATCAGTGTTTGCTCTTCTGACAGGTTCAGCCTCACCCCCGGCAAAGGGGTGTAGTAACTGTCTGCTTCGGCACCGTTGATTCTGCGCAGTGCAATATGTGAAAGCGTTTCGGTCATTCCGTAGGTGGAGTAGACTGCGTTGGGTAACTCTTTCAGTGCATCTTCAAGCTTCTCATCTATTGCTCCTCCGCCAATAATTAGCTGTCTGATTTGAGATAACCGTTGTTTTTCTTCCCCGGTTTGGAGGGAGTTATAGACCTGCAGTGGCACCATCGCCGCAAATTCCAAAGGGAGCGTCATCCGGGCCAGGGGATGCCCCGACGGTTCTACCGGATAAATGTCCAGCCCGGCATAGATGGCACGCACTACCATCATCTTCCCCGCAATATAGTTCAGCGGCAGGCAGAGCAACGTCTTATCGCCTTTCTTCAGTTGAAAGAAGTCGCAGGTCATCTTTGCGCTTTGTAGCATCTGTTCCTTGCGTACGGTGATCTCTTTTGGCACCCCCGTAGAGCCTGATGTATGGAGACTGAGGGTGGGGGATGGGGTGAACCAATCCTTTAGAAAGAGAAACAACTGATGATGAAAAGGGGATTGACCGATGAACCCGGTATCCCGCTCTGCGCTGATCTCTTCACTGCTGTAGGTGATCCCGGAAATACATATCTTATTCATATCGGTTTGTTTTTATGTCAGGGAAGGTACCCTCCGGATCGAACCATAACCGCTCACCCCTTATCTCCAGCGGCAGAGGGATATTGTTGGAGTAGAGTGTGCCGGTGCCCAGTCCCTGCGGTAACAGGTTGCCGAGGCTGGCACACCATTGTGCGATGCTGTTCAGGCCAATGTTCGACTCAAGGGCCGAGGTGATCCACCATGCGATATCCATCTCCCCGGCCAGTGCGATCCATTCGCTGCATCCGCTGATGCCCCCGTGCAGGGAGGGTTTCAATATAATATATTGTGGTAGGATGGTCCCCAGCAGCTTTCTCTTTTCGGCAGGATCGCTGATGCCGATCAGCTCCTCGTCCAGTGCGATGGGCAGGGGCGATGAGGCACATACCCGGGCCATCTCCTGCCATTGTCCCGCCTGAATGGGCTGTTCAATGGAGTGTATCTCCAGTTCAGCCAACCTCCAGAGTTTCTCTGAGGCATCTATGCTACTGAATGCTCCGTTGGCATCAACACGCAGTTCCACCTCCTCTACGGGATAGCGGTTGCGTATAGAGCGTAACATCCCGAGCTCCGTCTCGAAGTCGATGGCACCGATCTTCAGCTTGACAGTGCGAAAACCCCTTGCCAACACCGACTCAATCTGCTGCATCATGGCGGTTTGATCTCCCATCCAGATAAGGCCGTTGATGGTGATCCCTTCGGCACCCCGACTGAAAGGGGTGTCCCATAGCTGCCATGAGCGTTGCTGATAGTGTCGCATGGCTGTCTCCAACCCGAAGAGGATCGATGGGTAATTGCGCAGCAGTTCCCTGTCCACCCCCTGTTTCTCCTCTGTGAGCCTGCAGAAAGAGGCGAGGGTCTCAGCGTAACCGGCATCATAATCAGAGCTGAGATCCGGCAGCGGTGCACACTCCCCTATTCCGTAATGGGAAGCATCCTCACTGTCGCGGAACAGTACATACCATACCCTGTGATCGCTGTAGATGCCTCTCGAGGTGGCTGCCGGCTGTTTGAACCGAAGCGTGTAGGGGATGATCTCTGTCGTGAACACGGCTATACAGCTTTAAGGAAGTTTGGGAAATTTTTTAAAGTCCGGCTTACGTTTCTCCAGAAAAGCCTGCTTGCCCTCCTGCGCCTCGTCGGTCAGGTAGTAGAGCATGGTGGCATCACCTGCCAGCTCCTGGATACCCGCCTGTCCGTCCAGCTCGGCATTGAGCCCCGCCTTGATCATGCGCAGCGCCAGCGGACTGTGTTGCATCATCGTCTCTGCCCACTCCACCACTTCCTCCTCGAGCTGATCGAAGGGTACCACCTTGTTCACCAGCCCCATATCGAGTGCTTCCTGCGCGTTGTACTGTCGGCAGAGGAACCATATCTCCCTCGCTTTCTTCTGTCCCACAATACGGGCGAGGTAGGAGGATCCGAAGCCGGCGTCGAAGCTCCCCACGCGGGGGCCGGTCTGTCCGAAGATGGCATTGTCTGAGGCGATGGTCAGGTCGCACACCACATGCAGCACATGCCCTCCGCCAATAGCATAGCCGTTCACCATGGCGATGACCGGCTTGGGGATGGAGCGGATCTGTTTCTGCACCTCCAGCACACTGAGACGGGGCACACCGTCCTTGCCGATATAGCCTCCTTTCCCCTTTACATTCTGATCTCCTCCCGAGCAGAATGCTTTATCACCTGCTCCCGTGATCACAACAACGCTGATATCCGCCTCTTCGCGGCAGATGCGCAAAGCATCGCTCATCTCTGCGGTGGTTGTGGGCGTAAAGGCGTTGCGGTAACGGGGGCGGTTGATCGTGATACGTGCAATACCGTTATAGAAATCAAAGAGAATATCTTCATATTCCTTCATCGTTGTCCATGCTCTCTTTGTCATTGCTCTTATTTGTTTTTTTGTTGATGATAATAGGATGCTATCTGTTCCATATTCTCCATCGCGGAGGTGAACACTTCCAGAAGAACAGGTTTCTCACTATTCGGGTTCATGAAAGCGTGTATATTTTGTAGCAGTTCCTCTCTGTTACGGGCGGCGAGGTAGTGAAAGCCCTGTTGCTCAGCCCAGGTTTTGGCCTCCGTTGAATGTGCTGCAGCAATATAGTCGTTCAGTGCTTCCGATTTGTTCAGCCCCGGAAGCGAGTGGAAGATCTCACCACCGCCGTTGTTGTTCAGCAAAATACGCAGGTGGGGCGAGAGGTGTCTGTTCCACAGTCCGTTCATATCGTAGAAGAAGCTCAGGTCGCCAATAAGCAGGAAGGTCAGCCGTTCCGATGCAGCTGCATA
>JAENWZ010000234.1 GCA_016649795.1 Proteiniphilum sp.
CTTCATGCCTGCAGGCTTCCACGCATCCTGCGGGTCGATCAGGCAGTAGCCAAACTCAGATGTTTCACTGTACACCTTAAACCACTCCTCTTCTGTGAGGGTATCCATCGCCATCGGGAGCAGGATCTCCTCCTCTTTCATGATCATACCGGCGATCATCTCCACGGTGTGATCGAGCACCAGTTGCACGATCGATCGCAGTTCTTCCGCGCCGGTGATGGGCGAGGAGAGTGCCTCATGGGCATTTTTCAGCAGCTCCCGTGTCTCATCGTGCTTACCCCACATCACCTTGGGAGGCCCTGTGATCAGGTGCTTCTCCAGGAAGGGGAACAGCAGGTACTCTTTCCGCTTGTAGTGTTTGTCTATATCGGAGAAGTTGTTGAAGAGACTGCGCAGCTGCATCACATAGCCGGGCGCCTCGCTGTCGGTGATCTGCCCTATCTGCTCCTTCACGCGGCGGTAGCTCTCTATCTCCTTCTGTATGGCGCTGTTCTCCTTCTTGAATGTGTCAACGGGATGTCCTGCGGGCACCGGCGCCGCTCCCTGCAGGTCGATGCTACCGTCGAGCACCGCCGTATGCAGATCGCAGAAGTCGAGGATCTCCTCCTCGGTGAGGGCGTTGCTGTTGATCAGCTCCTGCTCCACCTCCACCACTTCGTTGTAGGGTATCCCTTTCAGTACCTCAATCAGTCGCCGGCGTAATACCTCCGGATTATCTCCTTCATGCAGTCTGAGGAGGAGATGGCGCAGCGTCTCTTTGCGCTGCGTGGAATTATTGATAAGCTCGCTCATAGTTTTTTTATTATTAAGTGGATGGATTATTCCTCTCCCCTGATCATCGTGAGTAACATCTTGAATGGTTCAGTCGCTTTCAGCGCATGCGGAAGGTTGGCAGGCATGATGATGCAGTCGCCCTTCTTCAGGAGGTGCGGGTTCCCGTCGATACGGACCTCAGCCTCACCATCCAGCACCTGCACGAAAGCATCGTAGTTGGCGGTGTGTTCCGTCAGTCCCTGCTCCTTGTCGAAAGAGAAGAGGGTGATGTTCCCTGCCTTGTTCTTCGTCACCTGTTTACTGATCACTCCGCCGGAGGTGTAATCGATCGACTCTTCCAGCGCGATCACTTTTGCTTTTTCGTATGTTGCCATAATTGTTCTTTTTAGTTATTTTTTTATTAGAGCCGAATATTTAAAGGCTTTTATTACATATATCGGGGAAATCCTACCGATATCCTTTGAGCATGGGAAAACCCTCATGTTGTCTACAAAAATACTATTTAGAAGCAGTATAAATTGTAACATGGGTTACACATCACAAACTTTGCTTATATTTAACATCACTTTCATCTCCTCATCTACATCTGTGATGCCCGTTATGCCGAAGTTGTTCACCAGCACGTTCACCACGTTGGGGGAGAGGAACGCCGGCAGTGTGGGGCCGAGATGGATATTCTTCACTCCCAGGGAGAGCAGCGCCAGTACCTCGATAGCTTCAATTTTAGCGTGATCCTGTTCCGGTAGTTGCATTTTGTTGTATCTTTGCCTTTAAACAAAACTACATGTCTGATTACAATCTCGCTTCCTGTCCCCTTTTCCTGCATCTTCTCCTGCATGAAGCGGAAGAAATCCTTGAACGTGCCGTGTCGGAGGTACGTACGGTGGACAAAGGCAACTACGTGGTCCGTCAGGGTGACCCCATCCATTATCTCTACCTGCTGATGGAGGGTCTGGTACGTACGGAGATGGTGACCAAAGAGGGTAATGTGCTGGAGATCGAGTTTATTGAGCCGGTACGGCCTCTTGCTCCGGCTTTTCTTGTTGCCTCCGAGAACCGGTTTCCGGTAGATGTGATCACCACTGAGCGGAGCATCTTCTATGTTATCCCCAAATCTTTATGGCTCAAAGAGATGATGTCGAATGAGACGCTTCTGATCAACTTCATGAAGGTCACCTCCAACATGACCGTCTTCCTCTCGAAAAAGGTGCAGATGATGTCCATCAAGAGCCTGAAGGGGAAGCTCTCCCTTTATATCCTTGAGAATACCACAGCGCAAAATGATTCATTTTTCTTGAGGCGCACGCAGACACAGCTGGCCGACTACTTCGGTGTGCAGCGTCCCTCACTGGCCCGCACATTGGGTGAGATGATCCGGGATGGATGGATCTCGCTCTACAAGAGAGAGCTGAAAGTGCTGGACCGGAGCAAACTCGAAGAATTGGTCTGACCGGATCTGAATTTCAGCTAATTTCATCAATCTGCCGGCGAAAAATGAAAAAAAAAGATAATAAAGGTATATATTTGCAGAGGAAGAGAAAAAAGTTGTATTTCTAAATTTCATCTAAAATCATGAGTAATCAACTATCAAGAAGAAAATTTATTAAATCGGCCGCTATAGGTGCGGTTGGAGTTGTAATGTTCCCGCAGTTTCTTGCTTCCTGCAAGCAGAACAAGGGAGGCGCCGCAGGCGCCGATGACGGGATCATCCGTCTGGGTTTTATCGGGCTGGGACAACAGTCCATGTACCTGCTCAGAGGCTATCTCGGTATTGAGGGTGTGCAGGTAGTCGCGGGTAGCGATGTCTATGGTGTGAAGAGAGATCGCTTTCTGAAACGGGTGAACGATCATTATGCGCAGAGTGAGCAGCAGGTGTCTGTGGAGATGTATGAGAACTACAAGGATCTGATTGCACGGGAGGATATCGATGCCGTGGTGATCGCCTCACCCGATCACTGGCACGCTTTTATGGCGATCGAGGCATGCAATGCAAAGAAAAATATCTATCTGGAGAAACCGCTGACCTTTACCATCGAAGAGGGGAAGAAGCTGGTGAAGGCTGTACGTGACAATGGTGTAGTCCTGGGTGTGGGCAGCCAGCAGCGCTCCGATGCCAACTTCCAACATGCGGTGAAGATGGTGCAGGAGGGAAAGATCGGTAAGATTGAGCGGGTGAACGCCTATGTGGGTGCTCCTCCCACACCTTACGACCTGCCGGAAGAGCCTGTGCCGGCCGATCTGAACTGGCCACTGTGGCTGGGTCCTTCTGAGTTCGTGCATTACAATGCGCAGCTGAACCCTCCCATCTCGCTCGATCCCGAGCAGAATGAACAGTTCTGGGGTGCATGGCGCTGGTACAAGGAGCTGGGTGGTGGCTTCACCACCGACTGGGGTGCACATATGTTCGATATTGCCCAGTGGGGACTGGACATGGATGAGAGCGGCCCCGTGGAGATCATTCCCGCCGGTTTTGAGGATACGAAATTTCTCACCTATAAATATGCCAACGGTGTTGTGATGACCGAAGAGCCTTTCAATGAGCAAAAAACGAAAGGTGTGAAATTCTGGGGTGATAAAGGATGGATCGAGATTTCGAGGGGACATTTTCTTGCCTCCGACGACAGCCTCCTGCCACCTGTTGCGGAAAAAGCAGAAGGTGCCTACGAAACCAAGATACCGCATCTGGAGAACTTTATCAACGCGCTGAAAACAAAATCCGATCCGGTGGTACCCGTGGAGATAGGACATCGTTCCTGTACTGTCTGTACGCTGGGTAATATTGCCTACGATCTCGGGCGCCCCATCAAGTGGGATCCGGC
>JAENWZ010000338.1 GCA_016649795.1 Proteiniphilum sp.
ATGTTATCAGGCCTTACAACAACTGGGAGGTGAAGCACAGCGATCTGGACCATGATCAGGGGGTTGATTATCCGGAAGTAAGACTTGTCTACAACTATTTTTGCAGAATCAACGGCTGGAAAGATCAGAAGGGTGTGGAACACTGGAGCAAGACCAAGATGTGGTCGAAGAAATTCCTGGAAAACAACATCGGTTACAGGATCTTAAGATACAGGGAGCTGGCCGATGCTGATCAGCTGATGTCAGAAAAGAGCCCGTTGCTGCTCGACGGCGTGGCCTCTCTCTCCGACAGCCAGTATGATGCCATCGAGAATTATCATTCCCGGGGAGGCATCCTCTGGCTCTCGCTGCCTTTCGGTACCCACGATGAGAAGGGGAATGTGAGAAAAGCGCCTCTTTCTGAACGACTGTTGAAGAAGAGACGAAATAACCTGAAGCTGATTGATTCCATCTCAGATAACAGCGAGGTGTTTCAGCAACTGATGCAGGATGACGGTTTCAATCCGATAGTACGTCAAATATCCGGAGACAGCGGCTGGGTCATCCGGTTGCGTGATTACAACGGAAAAAAGGTAGTGCATTTTATGAACAGCAGGCTGAAGGCGATACCTCATCCATCAGCGCAGGATATTGGTCGTTCACCCGTACTGGACAGGATAGAGTCGGGGATAGAGGATAACCTGCTGCAGTTTGAGATCGAGACGAAACGGTTTGATGCCACAAAACTGTCGCTGTATAGTCCCGAACTGGAAGATCAGTCACGAGAGATCCGTTTCTCCGGTGTGAGGGGTAAAACCATCATGGAGGTCGATCTGAGTGGTGTCAGAATTTATGCAGTAGCACAATAACTAAAAAATAATGAGATGATGAAACGAAGGAATTTTATTCAGGGCATCGCTGCAGCCGGTCTGATGGTCAATATGCCGCAATCACTTTTTGCAGAAAAGAGTGAAAAGCAAAAAAATGAGTTTATCTGGGCCAATCTACTCCATCTGAGTTACAACATGTGGGAGGATCATACCCCGGCACCTTATCAGGATGCACAATATACCGGAAATGATTGTCGCGAGGCATATCTCTGGGCGCACAAGTATCAACCCAATCTATCCTTCGACAAGGAGGTATGGGATCAGCTTCTGGTCAGGATGACCGATGCAGGAATGAATATGGTGATCATCGATTTGGGAGACGGGGTAAAGTATGACAGTCATCCGGAGATTGCCGTAAAGGGTGCCTGGAGCACCTCACAACTGAAAAAGGAGTTGAAGAAAATCCGCAGCCTGGGTCTGGAACCTATCCCCAAGCTGAATTTCTCAACCGGTCACAAAGCATGGCTGGGACCCTATCAGCGAATGATCTCCTCAGACAAGTACTATCATGTATGTGCGGATCTGATTCACGAAGTGATCGACCTGTTTGATACACCCCGTTATTTTCACCTCGGAATGGATGAGGAGACAGCCGACAATCAAAGAACACACCAGAATGTGGTGGTGCGCCAGGGGGATCTCTGGTGGCACGATTTCTACTTCCTGCAGGAACAGGTAGAGAAGCATAATGTGCGATCCTGGATATGGTCTGATTATGCATGGAGCTTCCCGGATGATTTCTTCAAAAAAATGCCAAAGAGTGTACTGCAAAGCAATTGGTACTACGGAGCAAAGTTTGAACAGTTGGATAACCCGTTACATGAGAAATATGTCCGCATCTATGACCAGCTTGAAGAGCTTGGTTTTGACCAGGTACCCACCGGCAGCAACCATAGCAACAACGTCAATTTCAGCGGTACGGTCGATTATTGTGACAAAAAAATTGCTCCCGAGAGACTCAAAGGATATATGCAGACAGCCTGGCGCCCTACTCTCCCTGCCTGTAAAGAGAGGCATATTGAGGCAATAGATCAGGTGGCTGAGGTAATCCGGAAACGGAGCTGAGACAGGTCAGTTCAAACAACAAAGAACAATTTACCCCTTTATGAGATGTAAGCTCTTTTTATTCATCATTCTCTTTCAGATCAACCTTTTCGCTCAGACATCAG
>JAENWZ010000363.1 GCA_016649795.1 Proteiniphilum sp.
CTTCTATCTCCATTCACGCTTGCTGGAACGCGCTGCAAACATTATTTCACAGGAGGAGGTCGCCACAAACATGAAAGATTTGCCCGAAAGCCTGAAAGGAAAGGTAAAAGGGGGAGGCTCACTGACTGCCTTGCCTATCATTGAGACACAAGCAGGAGATGTGTCGGCTTATATTCCGACCAATGTGATCTCAATTACAGATGGGCAGATTTTTCTGGATACCGACCTCTATAATAAAAATCTGCGCCCAGCTATTAACGTGGGCATTTCAGTCTCCCGGGTAGGTGGAAACGCACAGATAAAAGCAATGAAAAAGGTGGCAGGAATGCTCAAAATTGATCAGGCACAATACCAGGAACTGGCCGCTTTCACCAAATTTGGCGGAGATGTGGATCCCGTTACTGCTATGACCATCGACAAAGGAGTGAAGAACGAGCTACTGCTTGTTCAGCCGACGCATAGTCCTATGAGCGTAGAACATCAAATTGCCGTTCTTTACTGCGGCACTCATGGACTGCTGAAAGATCTTCCACCCGGAAAAGTCTTTGAATTTGAAAAAGAATTCCTTTCATCGATGGAATTAAGTCATCGGCACGATGTACTGGATCTGTTAAAAAAAGGGATGATTGATGATGATGTGTCGAAGATCATCGAGACTGTTGCCGCAGATATAGTAAGATCACTGAATCAATAGGTCGATGGCGTTACTGAAGGAAATAAAAAGCAGAATTCAATCGATACGATCCACGCAAAAGATCACGTCGGCCATGATGATGGTCTCTTCTGCCAAACTGCGGAAAACACAGCAGATCATTGAGAACCTTTATCCATATGAACAGAAATTAAGTCAACTGCTTCACATCTTACTGAGTGAGGAGAAGGAAATTATCTCTCCCTTCACCGAACAGCGCACCATTCAACGTGTTGCCATCGTTGCTTTTTCATCCAATGTAAGCCTGGCAGGAAGATTCAACAATAATATAGCAGATACACTCGAAGTTGTAGTGAAGAGCTACCGCTCGCTCGGGAAGGAAAATATAGTTGTCTACCCTATTGGGGAGAAAGTTACAAAAGCCGCCCTCAATCTCGGTCTGGAGATACAGGGGAACTACGACGACATCAGCGAAAAACCGACTTATGAGGCTATGCAAAAGATTGCCGGAGAACTGATGGATATGTTCCTCACTGGGACGATAGACCGTGTTGAACTGATATATCATCATTTTCGGAGTAAGAGTTCTCAAATCATTATGCAGGAAACATTCTTACCTATTGCGCTCAAGGTTGGAAAAGAGACCGATGTAGCGTTAGAATACATCGTGGAACCGGATACAGAGTCGATCCTGCACCTGTTGATACCGAAAACGCTCAAATTACAACTGTATACCGCGCATGTCGATTCTGTTACATCAGAACATGCTGCCCGTATGACGGCGATGCAGATGGCTACCGATAATGCCGAGGAGCTCACCGACGATCTTACCCTGGAGTACAATAAACTACGGCAGCAATCGATCACCAATGAGCTGCTCGATATTGTAGGCAGCTCCTTCGGCCAGCACTCCTAGACCGTTTTATTGATCTTCTCAATGTAACCTAGCAGCTCTTCCCTGCCCTGTCCTTTTTCAGCCGAGGTGACAAATAGTGGTGGAAGCTCATCCCAGGACTCCAGCAGTTTCTCCTTGTAGGCATTCACATTCGTGTGCAGGCGCCCCCCACCCATCTTGTCTCCTTTGGTAAAGACAATGGTGAAGGGAACAGCATTCTCACCCAGCCATTCCATAAACTCCAGATCAATCTTCTGTGGCTCGTGACGGGAATCAATC
>JAENWZ010000320.1 GCA_016649795.1 Proteiniphilum sp.
GGTGGACCTGTGAAGCCTCCTGGACGGTAAACGAATATCTGAAGAACAGACCTCAGGAGCAGATCAACAAATTAAAGAGATATGTGGACAACGGACAGATAGAGATCACCGGCATGTTCTTTAATATGTCTGAGATTGTGGATGAAAACGCGTTGAAGACTTTTCTGCAACGGCTGGCGCTCCTTAAAAAGTATGACATCCCTGTTTATACCGCCATGCAGAACGATGTCAACGGGATCGCATGGTGCCTTGCCGATTATTTCCCTGACCTGGGTGTGAAATATCTCTGGATGGGACAACATGGTCATCGTGCGTTGATCCCCTTTGATAAGCCTACCCTGTTCAAATGGGAATCACCCTCCGGAAAGCAGATGCTTGCCTTCCGTTCTGATCATTATATGACGGGTAACTCTCTGGGTGTGGATCAGGGCAGTCTCACCACCCTGGAACCTCGTCTCTTCAGCTACCTGGAGGGTTTAAATAAGAAAGCGTATCCTTTCGACGCTATTGCCATTCAGTATTCGGGCTACAGTACAGACAATTCACCCCCCTCCTTCAGCAGTAGCAAGCTGGTGGAAGAGTGGAACAAGACCTATGCCTACCCAAAATTAAGAAATGGGCTGCCGCATGAGTTTATGGATGATGTGGCTGCGCATCATCAGGAGGAGATAAAGAGCTATCGTGTGGCATATCCGGACTGGTGGACCGACGGTTTCGGATCGGCAGCAAGAGAGACAGGGGCTTCAAGGAGATCACATGCCGACATGGTGACCATTGAGAGCCTACTCTCCATAGCCGCCGTCAAGGGGAAGAGATTGCCTTCGCATATCAGTGATGAGATCACCCATATCCATGAGAATCTGCTCTTCTACGACGAGCATACGTTCGGCGCGGCAGAGAGCCTCCGGGATCCGATGGCTGAGAACAGCCAGGTGCAGTGGAGCCAGAAGTCATCGTTTGTGTGGGAGGGACTGAAGAGCGCGCAACTGCTCTATGAGACAGCCGGAGGCCTGTTGCAGGGCGATCTGAAGAGAGGGGAGCATCCCACGATCACATTTTTCAACCCCAACGGTCACACCCGTACCAATCTGGTGACCACCTATATCGATTTTGAGGTGATACCGGAGAATAGCCTCTTTGCCATCACAGATGCTGAAGGGAACAGCCTGAAGGTGCAGCAGCTACACTCACGCAGAGAGGGTCGATTCTACGCGATCTTAGCAGAGGAGATTCCGGCGATGGGTTATAAAACATTTGACATTGTCATTGAAGATGAGGAGCTTGCCTCACCTCGGCGGACAAGTATGGTGGACAACGTGATAGAGAACAGTTACTATCGGATCACCCTGAATCCTGTGACAGGAGGAATCAGCAGTATCTTCGATAAAGGGCTGCGCAGGGAGATGGTGGATGGGGACGCCCCCTGGGATATGGGCGCATTTATCTATGAGAAGCTTGATAACAGGCATCAGATGGAACAGTACAGGACAGATGATTATACACGAACAGGACTGTCGGAGGTGCAGCTGACACCCGGTGAGAACGGTACGATCTATCAGAGCGTTCATGTCCGCGGAAAAGCTCCCGGTGTGGAGGAGGGTTACGGGGTAAGGCTGGAGATTAAACTCTTTCACAACGAGAAAGGAATTGAGCTCTCTTATGCCTTGAAACGACTGCCCGAGTTGGACCCTACTGCTATCTATGTGGCTTTTCCCTTTCAACTCAGTGACTCCCGACTTGCTTTTGACGTGCAGGGAGGCGTCGTATACCCCGGAGAAAATCAACTTGAGGGAACTGCCAGTGACTGGAATACGGTACAAAACTTCGTCGCTGCACGTAACGATCAGGTTCAGTATATTGTCGGCTCTGATGTCGTTTCCCTGGTGCAGCTGGGTGACTTGCTGGACGGGCCTTTCCAATACAAAAAGAGCTATGGGAAGCCCCATCTGTTCTCATGGGTGATGAACAATTACTGGGTTACCAACTTCCGTGCTTCACAGGAGGGCGAATTCAGGTGGAACTATTGCATCACTTCTACCGATGACCTGTCGAACGCGGCAGCCATTAACTTCACAAGGAACAGCAGGATACCTCTCTATGCCCGTATCATGCCTGTGGGCAAAGAGAACAATATGCCTGTGGATTTTTCTGCTTTCGGGATTGACAAGAGCAACCTGCTGATGACATCCTGCACACTCTCTAAAGATGCCGGCTGGCTGCTGCTTAATGTAAGAGAAACAGATGGCAAAGATACAGCACTTACGATTAATTCTACTTTTAGACTTTAAAAAAACGATTCAATGCTTTGATATGTAATTAAATATGTTTATCTTTATGCTATAAACAAAGAGTAATAACACTCTGATAGAATTTGATATGAGTCAAGTACTATCGGATAAAAAAAA
>JAENWZ010000086.1 GCA_016649795.1 Proteiniphilum sp.
AATACCCATTTCATGGGTGATAGCGTACGTTATTTCCACAAGTTACATCTTGGACTGGCAGTAGATACCGAGCGTGGCTTGATGGTGCCTGTTGTACGCAATGCTGATGATCTTTCCATCACAGGGCTGGCCAGTCAGTTCAAGGAGATTGCAGCTTCCTGCAGAAACGGCAGTGTCAACCCCGATATCCTTTCTCCTGAGGCGGGTACATTTACTGTGTCTAATCTGGGAAATTACGGTGTAGAGATGTTTACCCCGGTGATCAACTTACCGCAGTCGGCCATATTGGGTGTGAATACCATCGTTCCCCGCCCAAAAGATTTGGGTGATGGCGTATATGCTTTTGTTCCATTTATCGGCCTGAGCTTAACCTATGACCACCGCTCGATCGATGGTGGGGAAGCGACCCGTTTTCTCAAACAGATTGCAACGGAAATTGAGAATCTTGAGATTGAATGGTGATTCGATAATGTGCTAATGTGCTAATGAGATGATTTGATGAAATACTGAAAGCTGAACGCTGAAGGTAACATCAATCCCGGCTAAAAAAAGCTGATAGCTGATAGCTGATAGCTGATCACTGATTGCTTGAAATTAATCAACTGACAACAAAAAAAAATATTTTCAATTATGATAGACTTACTGATTATCGGTGGAGGACCCGCCGGATACGTAGCGGCGGAGAGAGCCGGACACGAAGGGCTGAATGTGGTGCTGTTTGAGAAAAAAGCAATGGGTGGCGTCTGCCTGAATGAGGGATGTATCCCTACCAAAACGCTCCTCTATAGTGCCAAGATGTACGAAAATGCATTGCATGGCGATCAATATGGTGTCTTTGGGGATAATATCCGTTTCGATTACGGGAAGATGCTCTCCCGCAAAAAGAAGGTAGTCCGCAAACTGGTCTCCGGTGTGGAGGGTAAGATGAAAACCAACAAGGTGACGGTGGTGAAAGGAGATGCCTTTATCAACAGACGTTCATCTGAAGGCATTGAAGTTACCTGTAACGATGAAAAATATGTTGGCAAGAACCTCCTTGTCTGCACCGGCTCAGAGGCCTCTGTGCCCCCCATTCCCGGACTGAAGGAAGCAGGTGAGGTGATCCTCACCAACCGGGAGATACTGGAGATGACCACGCTGCCTGAATCGCTCGTCGTGATTGGCGGGGGTGTGATAGGTATGGAGTTTGCCAGTTTCTATAATAGCCTGGGGACAAAAGTGACTGTCGTGGAGATGCTACCTGAGATATTGGGAGGACTCGATTTCGAGATATCAGCCATGCTGCGTGATATCTACACGAAGAAAGGCATTGCTTTCAACCTGAACGCGAAAGTGGTACAGGTAGATGGCAACAAGGTAGTGTTTGAACAAGAGGGAGAAACGCACAAGGTGGAAGGAGAAAAGATTTTGTTGAGTGTGGGTCGCCGCCCTGTAACGCAGGGCTTCGGACTGGAAAACCTGAATATTGAACTGGCAGGCAACGGCATCAAGGTAGACGAGAAGATGCGTACCAACGTTCCCGGTGTCTTTGCCGCAGGTGATGTCACCGGTTTCTCTCTTCTCGCACACACGGCAAGCCGTGAGGGTGAGGTAGTTGTCAACAACCTCACCGGCAGAAACGATATCATGCGCTACAACGCTATCCCCGGTGTGGTCTACACCAATCCCGAGGTGGCTGGCGTAGGAGAAACGGAAGAGTCGGCCAAAGCAAAGAATATTGCCTACAAGGTATCCAAGCTGCCTATGGCTTATGCCGGTCGTTTCGTTGCCGAGAACGAAGGAGGCAGTGGAATGTGTAAAGTGCTTACCGGTGAGAAGCATGGCGAGGTGATAGGCGTTCACATGCTGGGTAATCCTTCAAGTGAGATTATATACGGTGCCTGCATAGCCATTGAACAGGAGATGACCCTGAAAGAGCTGCAGGAGGTGGTGTTCCCGCACCCGACAGTGAGTGAGATATTTAAAGAAGTAGTTTTTTCATTTTAAACAAGAACTTAGTAATAAATACTCAGGAGTCAGGAATCAGGATTCGGGAACTGAACGCTGAGAGCTGAACGCTGATCGCTGAGAGCTGAACGCTGATCGCTGAAAGCTGAATCCTGAAAACTATTAAAAATTAAATCAATATAAATATGCCAAAAGTACAAATCATTGATCCGTCAGAAGTCCGCAAACCGGGATTCGTGGAGTTTCAGCCCATACCTGTCAATCAGTATCAAAAGAGTGTCAAAGAGGAGAAAGAGCACTTCACAACTGAGGAGTTCAAATCCATTTACCATGACATGGTATTGATTCGCGAGTTCGAAACCATGTTGAATCTTATTAAGATCAAAGGTGAATACAACGGAACGCCTTACAATCATCCCGGGCCGGCACACCTCTCCATCGGACAGGAGTCGGCAGCGGTGGGCATGGCCTGGACACTCACTGTAGACGATTTTATTTTCGGCAGCCACCGTTCACACGGAGAGATCCTGGCCAAGGGGATGTCGGCCATTCACAAGCTGGATGACGGTCAACTTACCACGATCATGGAATCGTTTTTCGATGGTGCAGTATATAAAATCGTGAAAAAAGATTTCAGCGGATCGGTCAAAGAGCTGGCTAAACGGTTTTTGGTGTATGGCACACTGGCCGAGATCTTTGCCCGCAAGACAGGCTTTAACAGGGGACTGGGTGGATCGATGCATGCCTTCTTCACTCCCTTTGGGGTTTATCCCAACAATGCCATCGTGGGTGGTTCGGGCGATATAGCCGTAGGTGCGGCACTTTACAAGAAGGTGAACCGTAAGCCGGGACTGGTGGTGGCAAACATCGGTGATGCCTCCATGGCGTGCGGCCCCGTCTGGGAGGGGATCACCTTCTCGGCGATGGATCAGTTCAGAGAGCTGTGGGAAGGAGAGATGCAGGGCGGGCTGCCTGTGATCATCAACATCATGAACAACCAATATGGTATGGGTGGCCAGACCGACGGCGAGACGATGGGTTATGGCATTGCAGCACGCATTGGTGCAGGGGTGAATGCCGATCAGATGCATGCCGAGCGCGTGGATGGCTACAACCCCCTTGCGGTGATCGATGCTTATAAGCGAAAACGTAAGGTGATTGAAGAGAAGAGAGGACCTGTTTTGCTGGATGTGCTCACCTATCGTTACAGCGGCCACTCACCCTCCGATGCATCCTCCTATCGTACAAAAGAAGAGGTGGAGGCGTGGGAGGCACAGGATTGTATCCGTAGTTTCGGAGCACAGCTGCTGGAAGCTGAAGTAACCACTCAGGACGACCTCGACAAGATATCCGATGAGATTCGTCAACTGGTGAATGATATGTTCCTGAAAGCGATCGACGATGAGATATCCCCGCGAATGGATAACGCTGATATTATCGGCGAGATGATGTTCTCCAACGGATCGAAGGACTCTTTTTCTGAGGCGAAGCCGGATGTGCTGATGCCGATGGAAGAGACCCCCCGCGTGAAGAAGATAGCCAATAAAGAGCGTTTCGCATTCGATGCAGAAGGCAAACCATTCAGTAAAATGAAGCAGTATCAGTTGCGTGACGGCATCTTCGAGGCGATCATCGACCGGTTCTATAAAGATGCGTCGCTTATTGCTTACGGCGAGGAGAACCGCGACTGGGGAGGGGCGTTTGCCGTTTACGGCGGATTGACCGAGGCACTGCCTTATCACCGTCTGTTCAACTCACCCATCGCAGAGGCCTCCATCGTGGGTACTGCCATCGGGTATGCCATGTGCGGGGGTCGCGTAGTCCCGGAGATCATGTACTGCGACTTTCTTGGACGCTGCGGTGATGAGGTCTTCAATCAGTTACCCAAATGGCAGGCCATGAGCGGCAACGTGCTCAAGATGCCCGTGGTATTACGCGTTTCCGTAGGATCGAAATATGGGGCGCAGCACTCTCAGGATTGGACCTCGCTGGTGGCCCATATACCCGGTATCAAGGTCTGCTTCCCGGTGACACCCTATGATGCCAAAGGGTTGATGAACGCTGCTCTGCAGGGTACCGACCCGGTGATCTTCTTCGAGAGTCAGCGCATCTACGATATAGGGGAGCAGTTCCACGAAGGAGGGGTACCCACAGAATACTATGAGATACCGCTGGGTGAACCGGATGTGAAGAAAGAGGGAAAAGATATCACCTTCCTCACCATTGGTCATACACTCTACTCCGCTTTGAAAGCAGCAAAAGAACTTGAAGAGAGATTCGGCATGAGTGCCGAGGTGATTGATGCCCGCTCGCTGGTACCCTTCAACTATGAAAAAGTAATTGCCTCTGTGAAAAAAACAGGTAAGATCATCGTTGCAGGTGACGCCACCAGTCGTGGCTCTTTCCTGAACGATCTGGCAGCCAACATCGGCCAGTTGGCATTCGACTATCTCGATGCACCCGTATGTGTGCTGGGATCACGCAACTGGATCACTCCGGCGCATGAGCTCGAAGAGGCTTTCTTCCCACAGCCGGGCTGGTTCCTTGATATGATCCATGAACGTATCAGGCCGCTCAAAGATTATATCCCCGGAGAGAACTTCACTGACGGTGAGATAATCAACAGAGCTAAAAAAGGTATTTGACAGGAACATATCAATTACATAAATGGGAATGATCTGTTTCATTCCATCTGACATAGAGAAGAAAGAATGAAGGTAACACAACACAGAGGATTACTGGCGGGTAATCCACCTAAAGTTAATGCCCATCTGCATACTCCTTATTCCTTTAGTGCTTTCCGGGATATTGATGATGCCCTGGAGAGGGCTGTTGCTGAGGAGGTGAAGGTGGTCGGTATCAACGATTTCTACACCACACAGGGGTATGAAGAGTGGGCTGATGGATGTAAAAAAAGAGATCTCTATCCGCTTTTCGGTATTGAATTTATCAGCCTGAACGAAGAGGATCAAAAAGCCGGATTGCGAGTGAATGACCCGGCCAATCCAGGGCGCACCTATCTAAGCGGGAAAGGGCTTTCAAACCCTTTCAGACTGGACGAACCTTATGCTACACAACTGGCAACCGTTCATTCCGAGTCGAACAGGCAGGTGGAGGCGATGTGTATGAAGCTGAACAAGCTTCTTCAAAAAGTGAACATCGGATTCACGCTTGATGTGGACCGGATCAAGAAAGATCTCACCAACGGTTCTCTCCGGGAACGCCATCTGGCAAGAGCACTTCGGATGAAGGTCTGTGAGTATTACAATAATGAGTCCTCTTCAATAAAACCGGTTTTGGAGAAACTATTCGGAGGAAAAGCTTTAAAATCCTCCCTGGATGATATTGCCGGAGTGGAAAATGAGATACGTGGCAATCTGCTGAAAGCGGGTGGTGCAGCGTTCGTTCCTGAAGATCCGGACGCTTTCCTGCCAATGCAAACTGTCTGCCAAATTATTCTGTCTGCCGGTGGCATCCCCACCTATCCTTTTCTTGGGGATAATTCAAAAGGTGACTACACCGATTTTGAAAATGATCTGGAAAGGGTGGCGAAACAACTGACGGAACGCGGTTTCCATTCAGTGGAGTTCATCACTACGCGGAATGATGTGCATTTACTGGAAAGATATGCAGGATATCTCCATGACCAGGGCTTTGTAGTCACCTTCGGATCAGAGCATAACTCACCGGTGATGGAGCCCATTGCGCTTTGTGCCCGTCATCAGACTCCTTTGACCGACAGATTGAAACAGATCAATTATGAAGGTGCCTGCGTGATCGCAGCCCATCAACATCTGGTGGCGCAGGGACTGGAAGGATACCTTAATGACAAAGGTGTTGCCGATCGTTCAAAAAGAGGTGAATATGTGGAGCTGGGTGCCAATTTAATAGAACATATTAATTCAAATAAAGCAGGATGAATCAGTTAGAAGCGTTAATTACCATCTCTCAGTTCTACGGTGCAGACAGCCGTTTTGTTATCGCCGGTGGTGGAAACACCTCCTATAAAAACGAAGAGAAGATCTGGGTGAAAGCTAGTGGCTCATCACTTGCAACAATCACAGAAGAGGGTTTTGCCGTGCTTGACCGCTCCATATTGAATCTTATGTCAGTGAAAGTCTACAGCAGCAATGCCGCAGAGCGTGAAGAACAAGTGAAACACGATCTGGCTGTGGCTGCCATTACCAGGGATAAACGTCCTTCCGTGGAAACGTCGATGCACAATGTGATCGATTTTGCCTATGTTGTACATCTGCATCCTACTGCTGTGAACGGGTTGATGTGTGCACAGGATGCAGCAATTGAGCTGAAAAAACTATTCGGCAACAACGCGTTGTATGTGGAATATACCGATCCCGGTTATGTGCTCTTTAAGAAGGTGTATGATAAGATCAAAGAGTACCGGGAAACATATAACAAAGAGCCACAGGTGATCTGGTTGCAGAATCACGGTATCTTTGTGGCAGCAGACACCATTGAGGAGATTCAATTGATCTATGCTGAAATCCTGGAGCTACTTGATAATGCCATCACGCTGCCATTGCCGGTTGGAGAAAGAGAGACATGTCGCTGCACGGGAGAGATCCTTCCTGCCCTTAGGATGATGTTATCCGGTGACGGACTGAAGACACTGAGAGTGCGGAAAAATGAGTTGATAAAGCATTATTACGACAGCGAGGAGCATCAGAAAACAATAGCCAAACCCTTTACACCCGATGCCATCGTCTATTGTAAATCGAACTATCTGTTCCTGAACGGAGAGACACCGGAGTCAGTCTTGACCGAAGCTGAAAAAGTGATCCCTGCATTTACCAAAAAGAATGGATATCAGCCCAAAGTGATGTTAGTGAAGGGAATCGGTCTGGTCGCTGTTGGTGATAATGCCCAACAGTGCGATACCATCCTTGACGTGTTTGAAGATGCGATGAAGGTAGCCTACCTGTCTCGCTCTTTTGGAGGTGCGCACCCGATGACTCAGCCACAGATCGATTTCATTGATACCTGGGAGGTGGAGACCTACCGCCGTAGTGTGGCTGCCGGTTCATCAAGAGGACACGCAGAGAACAAAACCATTGTGGTTACAGGCGCGGCACAGGGATTTGGTGAGGGTATCGGCAGATGTCTCCTGCAGGAAGGGGCCAATATCGTGATTGCCGACCTGAATGAGGATGCTGGGAGGGCGACAGCGAAGAGTTTCAACAAAATAACCAAAGGCAACCATGCCATTTTTGTGCAAACAAATGTAGCTGATATGGCGAGCCTGGAGCACCTTATACACGAAACCGTTTGTCAGTTCGGAGGGATAGACTGCTTTATCAGTAATGCAGGTGTTTTGCGTGCCGGTGATCTTGAGGACATGACACCCGAAAATTTCGAATTTGTCACGAAAATAAATTACAGTGCCTATTTTTATTGCACCAAGGTGGTCAGCAGAATCATGAAATTGCAAACAAAATATGCAAAGGATGATTATTATGCCGATATTATCCAGATCAATTCCAAGTCAGGACTGGAGGGGAGTAAAGCCAATTTTGCCTATGCGGGAGGTAAGTTCGGTGGTGTTGGGCTGACGCAGTCCTTTGCGCTGGAGCTGGCACCCTTCCGTATCAAGGTGAACGCTGTTTGTCCCGGTAACTTTTACGAAGGACCGCTATGGAGCGATCCTGAAAAAGGCCTTTTTGTACAATACCTTCAGGCGGGTAAAGTGCCAGGTGCAAAAACTATTGAGGATGTAAAAGATTTTTATCTCTCTAAAGTGCCGATGCGAAAAGGATGTACCCCGGAGGATGTCACTAAAGGAGTACTCTATCTAATGGAACAGTGTGGCGAGACAGGACAGGCACTTCCCATCACCGGCGGTCAGGTGATGCTTTCATAGACACAAGACACATGATAAAGATGAGTAAAAATGCATATAGAATAGAATAATATTTGGCATGAATTTCAACGAATTAAAACAGAGCATACAGAAAATATCTGGCACATTGCGGAAGAATGCAATTTCTGCCGTAAATATCCATTTGACTGTTAGAAATTGGTTGATAGGCTTTTATATTGTGGAGTTTGAGCAGAAGGGTGAAGACCGGGCAAAATATGGAGCAAGATTACTTAAAAATCTTGCCGACACATTAAGTGAAGAAGGATTTTCGTACAGAAATTTAAATCTTCACAGACAGTTTTATTTGATTTACCCACAAATAAGTGTCTATATTCCCAAATTCTTCCAGAAATATTTTACCGAGATTGGGCAATCACCGATTGCCCAATTGAGTAATTCTGAAAAGGAGATTGTAATTCTGCAGACACTGTCTGCAGAATTTAAAACGAAAAAAGCTGTCGAACCGTTGCCATATATCACAAAATTAGTTCACACACTTTCATTTTCACATTTATGCTTGCT
>JAENWZ010000298.1 GCA_016649795.1 Proteiniphilum sp.
CCTTAACGAAAGATAGAGCGGCTCTCCTGCGAGGTTATCCGCATCCACAAGACCCAATTTTTCGGAGAAGCGGGCAATCACAACTCTCTCCATATCCTTTTCATCGGGGATGATGGTGAAGCTTCTCAGGAAATATTCCGACTCTATGCTTCCGGCAAATAGCTCATTGAGGGCTTTTTCCTGCATATCAATCTCATCCATCACCACATTGTAGGCATTACCGTCGGGGGGCATGCTCTCTGCTTCACCGGTGAGTATGTCGGTACGGCTGCGACGAAGGTCGAATATCTGCCGGGCTACCAGCTCAGCCTGTTTGGCTGTAGATCCTGCCAAAAGTGTTTCCTGTGAAAGGAATCTGCGGGGATTGACAGACGAGCTCTCTCCCTTGGGGATAATCATCATTTCTGCAGAGGTCTCATGTTCTGGCTCAGTATTCACTGTCACAATCGCACCATCTTCACGAAGATAGACGAACGGTTCATAGCTCCTGGCACGAAACTCCACCATAAAGGAACTGTTTTTATCGGCTATACCCTTGTTTGTCACTGTAACATCTTCAAGTGTGAAGCGTATCCTGTTCTCGGTAATCGAATTCTCCAACCCCAGGTAACCCTTCGCATATGGGTAGAAATCACCACGTTGATAAGTACTCTTCTTTACCAGCAGCGTGATCTCGAACGATGTCTTTGGGAGTGAATAGATTACGCCGTAATCGTTGGCTTTGATTGCATTTACACGCGTCGTTTTTTGCGCATGCAGGCTTGTGATCGCCAAAATGAATAGCGGAAGGATAAAATATTTTACGCTCATCATGATTTTTTTTTATAACCACACTAGTTCGCTGACTGGAACTGTTCCAGAAAGCGCAGATCGTTCTCGGAGAACATCCGCAGATCCTTCACCTGATACTTGAGATTGGTGATGCGCTCAATACCCATTCCCAGCGCGTATCCGGAATATACGTTGCTGTCAATACCACAGTTCTCCAGCACGTTGGGATCAACCATGCCACATCCAAGAATTTCCACCCATCCCGTATGTTTACAGAAAGGACATCCTTTGCCACCGCATATATTACAGGATATATCCATCTCGGCACTCGGCTCGGTGAATGGGAAGTAGGAGGGGCGCAACCGTATTTTGGTCTCTTCACCAAACATCTCTTTGGCGAAGAAGAGCAGTGCCTGCTTTAAATCGGCAAAAGAGACATCTTCGTCGATATACAATGCTTCCACCTGATGGAAGAAACAGTGTGCACGGTAAGAGATAGCCTCGTTCCTGTAGACGCGTCCCGGACAGATAATCCGTATGGGTGGTTTCGTCTTTTCCATCACGCGTGTCTGTACGGAAGAGGTGTGCGTGCGCAACACAATCTGTGGATCACTTTGTATGAAGAATGTATCCTGCATGTCGCGCGCGGGATGATCATCGGCAAAGTTAAGAGAAGAAAAAACATGCCAGTCGTCCTCCACTTCGGGACCTTCGGCAATGGAAAATCCGAGACGTTTAAAAATATCGTTAATCTCTTCCTTGACAATGGAGATTGGGTGACGTGTTCCCAGCGGAACAGGGTAGGCAGTGCGTGAAAGGTCTGTCTCAGTGTAACTTGATCCGTTGTGCTCGAACTGTTCCTTCAGCAATTGTATCTTCTCAGTTGCTTTTTGTTTCAGCTCGTTTACCCTCATACCCAATTCCCGTTTCTGCTCTACTGGTACAGTACGAAAGTCGTCCATCAGTGCGGAGATAATCCCTTTTTTACTCAGGTATTTGATGCGTGCCGCTTCCAGTTCCTCGATGCTGGAAGCCTTTAATTGCTCTATTTCAGAAAGAAGAGCCTTAATCTTTTCTATCATTATGCTGTTGAATCTTATAAATCAATTAGTAGTACAAAAATACACTTTTTATTGCGATTTATTCCTTTTTTGTGTGAAAGATTTATAGATGCAGCGTGTGTGGTGTAGGTTAAATTCGTACTTTTGTTTTTGCTAAACCTTATTTGGAAAAGATGCTGGACACTATTCGCAGATACATTGAAAAGGAAAAATTACTCACCCCGGGTACAGAGGTAATTGTTGGATTGAGCGGCGGCATGGATTCAATGGTGTTACTCGATCTGCTCACGCTGCTGGGTTATCGATGCGTAGGAGCTCATTGTAACTTTCATCTCAGGGGAGAGGAGTCGGACCGGGATGCTGCTTTTGTGCAAAAATGGTGTAAAAGCACCGATGTACCCTTCACCTCTATCGATTTCGACACAAGAGAGTATGCAGCCGACAAAAAAATATCCATTGAGATGGCCGCTCGTGAACTACGTTACAGCTGGTTCGAGATGATTCGCAGACAGTATGATGCAGAAGCTGTTGCTGTGGCCCATCATAAGGATGATTCGATTGAGACGGTCTTGCTGAATCTTATACGTGGTACAGGCATCAGAGGATTGACAGGCATATCACCAAGAAAACAGAGAGTGGTTCCCTTAACGAAAGATAGAGCGGCTCTCCTGCGAGGTTATCCGCATCCACAAGACCCAATTTTTCGGAGAAGCGGGCAATCACAACTCTCTCCATATCCTTTTCATCGGGGATGATGGTGAA
>JAENWZ010000348.1 GCA_016649795.1 Proteiniphilum sp.
CCCAACGAGGATTTTCAGGATCTGAAGGTGATCGCCATCCCATTCTCAGGAAGTGATGAGACGACGCTGAATCAAAACAATGCAGTGATTCTGTCCTCTCCTTCACTTTCGAATTTATCGAGACTGACGGACAATGATCCTCTTACCGGAATTGAATTACCTGGTGGGAATAATGTCTCCATCACTTTTAAAAGCGGGAAGCCATTTACCGCAAGAAGCATCTCCCTCAAGACAACAGATTCGCCACTGAGGGCAGATGCGGAATTGCAAATGAAAGAGGGAGATAACGAATTCAAAACCATCTCCCGGTTTGTGATCAACAGATCAAACCCCGCATTGAATGTAGGATTCGAGCCCTATGCCCCTGTCGTCATCTCCATACCTGCAACAACAGCCGATGAGTTCAGGCTGAACCTTACTTACCATAATGGCGGTGCCGGTCTGGCGGAAGTGACGATAAGCACATTACCCCGTGTGGAACGATTCAGTGAAAAGACCCTCTCCAAGATGCACCCTACCCCTCTACCTTACTGGGATGCTTATCTATGGCCCGAACAACCGGAAATAGATGATCAAAACCTGGTCATTAATGAGAATCAAATCCTCGATATCTCTGCGCATATGACACCCGAAGGTATGCTCACCTGGGATGTTCCCGACGGAGAGTGGATGATCTTACGTATGGGTATGTCACCCACACAAGTGACCAACGGTCCGGCTTCACCGGAAGCAACGGGTCTGGAGGTAGATAAGATGAGCAAGAAATGGGTGGCTGTCCATTTCGACAAATTCATCGGAGAGATACTCAGAAGGATTCCGGAAGAGGATAGAAAAACATTCAAAGTGGTTGTACAGGACAGCTACGAAACAGGTGGCCAAAATTTTACGGACAACCTGCTGAAGGAATTCGAAGAGAGATACGGGTATGATCCATTCCCTTATCTACCTGTTTTCAGGGGATATGTGGTAAACAGTCCACTGGAATCGGACCGATTTCTATGGGATCTGAGACGAATGATTGCAGATAAAGTAGCGTACGATTATGTGGGCGGATTAAGAGATGTAAGCCATCAACACGGGCTGACCACATGGCTGGAGAATTACGGTCACTGGGGTTTCCCGGGAGAATTTCTGATGTATGGCGGACAGTCTGATGAAATAGGAGGTGAGTTCTGGAGTCAGGGTGAACTGGGAGATATTGAAAACCGCGCAGCCACCTCTGCCGGTCATATCTACGGGAAAACCAAAATCTCCGCCGAATCGAACACCTCCGGTGGTCCGGCCTACTCCCGTTATCCGGCCATGATGAAACAAAGGAGCGATCGCTTCTTTGCCGAAGGCATCAACAATACACTGCTTCATGTCTATATCATGCAACCTTATGAGGATAAATCGCCCGGGGTGAATGCCTGGTTTGGCAATGAGTTTGACCGTAAGAACAGCTGGTTCTCACAGATGGATGTTTTTACAGCGTACCTGAAACGGACAAATTTCATGTTACAACAGGGTCTCAATGTGGCCGATGTGGCTTACTTCATCGGAGAGGATACACCCAAGATGACAGGGATTACAGATCCTAAGCTACCTCTCGGTTATCAGTTTGATTATATCAATGCCGAGGTGATCCTGAGAGATATGACTGTAAAGGAGGGGAAGCTGACATTGCCTCACGGCACACAGTATCGTTTACTGGTACTTCCGAAACAGAAGACCATGCGTCCTGAGCTGTTGGCCAAAATTAAAGAGCTGGTTAATGATGGTGCCTGTGTCCTTGGCCCGGCACCCAGCCGTTCTCCCAGTCTGCAAGATCAGCCCGAAGCAGATACACAGGTAAGTGAAATGGCTGAAGCATTGTGGAGTGAGGTTGACGGAGTAAACGTGAAGCAGAGA
>JAENWZ010000297.1 GCA_016649795.1 Proteiniphilum sp.
AGCTGGCAGGATGATCAGCCCATCGCGATCGCTTGTGAAGAAGTAACGACGCGATCATACCGGGTAGAAATTTCCAATCAGCATGACATGGCAATCTCTTACATCAATTTTTACACCGCCGCCCGCCAACAGAACTGGGAGTCGGAGGCCGCGTGGACGTTAAGGAGGATCGTGAGGGAGGAGCACCCACAACAATCCAGATCTGCCTGGGTGGATCCTTCCACGATGATCGATCTAACAGAGAAAATGAGCCCGGACGGGGAGTTGTCGTGGGATGCTCCCGAAGGAAGGTGGACCGTGCTGCGAATAGGACACGTGAACACCGGCATGAAAAATGGGCCGGCGCCGCCCGAAGCCACCGGATGGGAATGCAATAAACTCTCCCCGGCAGGTGCTCAGGCAAATTTCGATGGATATATCGGTCGGTTGATGAATGACAATGCCCGCCTAAAAGAGGGGTTACTGAACGGCATACTGATAGATAGCTGGGAATGCAAAACACAGACATGGACAAACAACCTGCATGATACGTTCCAGAAAAAATGGGATTACTCGTTATTCTCCATGTTTCCCGCCATCTTCGGATACGTGGTGGGTGATCCCGAAACAACCGCCCTCTTTCTGCGCGATTGGAGGGTTACACTAAACGACTTGCTTGTAAAGAACTTCTTCGGAGAAATGAGCAGTATTGCCCAACAGAATGGACTAAGGCTTTCATTTGAAACTGCATCGGGAGATATTTTTCCCGGTGATATACTGGAGTATTACAAGTACGCGGATGTACCGATGTGTGAATTCTGGCACCCCAGGCAGGAGTCCTATGTAGGTAGCATCGAATTTAAGCCGGTGAAGCCTTGCGTCTCCGCAAGCCGCATATACGGGAAGGGAAGGGTTGCTGCCGAAGCATTTACCTCTTTCGACCTTACCTGGAATGAACATCCCCGTTTCCTGAAGGATATTGCCGATGAGCATCTGGCCAGGGGGATAACGCATATGGTGTTCCATACATATACACACAATCCCCGGGTTGACTTCCTGCCTCCCGGCACCTCTTTTGGGTCCAACATTGGAACGCCTTTCTTACGGTTGCAAACTTGGTGGCAACACATGTCCCTCTTTACAGATTACCTGGCAAGGTGTAACTACATGCTCGAAAGCGGGAAACCCGTATCGGATGTATTGATGTACCTGGGTGATGAACAGAACCATAAACCGCAGCAATCGCTTGACTTTCCGGAAGGTTACGCGTACGACTACTGCAACCCCGACGTTTTGCTCAACCGCTTATCCGTCAAAAACGGACAAATGGTTACACCCGAAGGAATTTCATACGGTGTCCTATGGCTATACGACTGTAAACGGATGCTGCCGGAGACGCTGGAAAAAATCCACTCCTTCGTGCAACAAGGAATTACGGTAGTGGGGAAACCGCCTACAGGTATCGCGACATTAAGCGGGGGCAAAGCAGAGGAGAGCCGTTTCCAGAAAGTGGTTGAAGCCCTTTGGGGAAATGGAGAGGAGAAAGTGCGTAAAGTTGGCGATGGAAAGGTCTATCGTGGCGATATCGGTGCGGTCTTGATTTCCGAAAAAAATCTCCCTGATATCAGTGTAAAATTCTCCGATGTCCGATGGCTACACCGTAAAACAAGAGATTCCGATATTTACTTTTTATCTACTCCAGTCGAAAAAGGATTCAAAGAGGTTGTTTCATTTCGAAGCAGGGGTTCTGTCGAAATTTGGGATCCGCTTACCGGGGAGACCACTTCCATTGCACCCGAGACAACCGAGCAAGGGTACACTGATTTGGATATCGATCTTCCGGCCGGAACATCCTGCTTTGTAGTGTTTCGAAGGAATACTGTTTCCCAACCGGAGAAAACCCTTCTCATTACCGAAAAAACGGAAATTCAAAATGATTGGGAAATCTCTTTCCCTATCGGATGGGGAATAGAACAATCGTCCGTGGAGATGGATCAGTTAATTGCATGGAAAGATATTCCGTCACTAAACGAGGAAGGAAAGGCTTTTTCTGGAACGGCTGTTTATCGGACCACTTTCCGCGTAGAGGATGCAATGGATAAAGAGCGATATGTGCTCGACCTGGGACAAGTTGAGATGATCGCGAAAGTCAGCCTGAACGGTTCTGATGTAGCGACTAAATGGACCTATCCTTACGAAATGGATATTACCAGGTACCTGAAACCCGGTGAAAACATGCTGGAAATAGCAGTAACGAGTACGTGGTTTAACCGGCTTGTCTACGATGCAGGATTACCCGAGCAGGAGAGAAAAACCTGGACCATCAGTGGCCCGAAACCTGATCTCCCTTTAAAAGATTATGGGTTGTTAGGCCCGGTCTCCATCTGTCGAAAATCTTAGTCAGTGATACTTGTTTGACTATCGGCATACTTTCCAGTAACCACCCCCTGCGGAGCCTATATACGGAGCCTATATACTCTATTTGTCCTTTTCTTTTAAGTTTATCTATATCTCTAATTATTGTTATTTTCGACACGCTTAATATTTCAGCTATTTGCTCTGTTGTTATTGAGGGTTTTTTAGATAAGAGTTCCAATATTCGGTCTCTCCTTTTTTCGGTGACATCTTCGGTGACAT
>JAENWZ010000286.1 GCA_016649795.1 Proteiniphilum sp.
GTCTACTCTCACCGTGATTTTGGAACTCAATAGCGGGCCCGAATCGGACCATATCCGGATGTATTCAGCATCTAGCGCACCTATAGGTGTTTCATTTACATACTGCGCATTGGCAAATGTGATGCTGCCAATGGCGAAGAGCATTAAAAGAAAAATTTTTATTTTCATTGTTCCGGTTTTTAAAGTTATTAGCTGTAAGTTGTAAGCGATAAGCCGTAAGCTACAAAACAAACCGCTGCGCTTGTGAAGTTTTCACATCCAAAGCTGACAGCTTATAGCTTATTTTAATCCAGTTTCAATACAGCCAGGAATGCTTTCTGCGGTACCTCAACGTTGCCCACCTGTTTCATCCGTTTCTTACCCTCTTTCTGCTTCTCGAGCAGCTTACGTTTACGGGAGATATCACCGCCGTAGCACTTGGCCGTCACATCTTTTCGTACCGCCTTCACCGTTTCACGGGCGATGATCTTCGCACCTATAGCTGCCTGGATGGCTATATCGAATTGCTGGCGGGGTATCAGCTCCTTCAGTTTCTCACACATGCGACGTCCGAAGCTCTGGGCATTGTCGGTATGCGTGAGGGTGGAGAGTGCATCTACCGGCTCGCCGTTCAGCAGGATATCCATCTTTACCAGTCGGGAAGGACGATAATCATGCATATGGTAATCGAAAGAGGCATACCCTTTCGAGATGCTTTTCAACTTGTCGTAGAAGTCAATCACAATCTCACCGAGGGGCAGATCGAAATAAATCTCAACACGGTCGCCTGAGATATATTCCTGTTTGATCAGCACACCTCTCTTACCGAGGCAGAGTGTCATGATGGAACCTATATAGGCGGTATTGGTAATCACAGATGCGCGGATAAAAGGCTCTTCAATACGTTCGATGAGCGTAGGATCAGGTAAGCCGCTGGGGTTGTGTACCTCCTTCATCGCGTTTTTCTTGTCATAGACACGATAAGAAACGTTTGGAACGGTGGTGATCACATCCATGTTAAACTCCCGTTCGAGTCGCTCCTGGATGATCTCCATGTGCAGTAACCCGAGAAAGCCGCATCTGAAACCGAAGCCCAAAGCAACGGATGATTCGGGAGAGAATGTGAGCGACGCATCGTTTAACTGCAGTTTCTCGAGCGAAGCCCGCAGGTTTTCAAACTCTTCACTGTCGATAGGATAGACACCGGCGAATACCATCGGCTTCACCTCCTCGAATCCTGCTATTCCTTTTGTTGCAGGTCGTTTTACATGGGTGATGGTATCTCCCACCTTCACCTCTTTCGATGTTTTGATGCCGGAGATGATGTAACCCACATCACCACACCGTACCTCATCACGCGGGGACATGGTCAGACGCAGGATGCCCACCTCATCGGCATTATACTCTTTTCCGGTGGCGATAAATTTCACCAGCTCGCCTTTTTTGATGGTGCCGTTGACAATTTTATAATAGGCGATGATACCCCGAAACGGGTTGAAGATCGAGTCGAAGATCAATGCCTGTAACGGTGCATCGGGATCACCCGGAGGTGAGGGAACACGTTCGATGATTGCACGCAGTATCTCCTCTATACCTACACCTGTTTTACCGCTTGCACGAATGATCTCTTCACGTGGTGAACCGAGCAGCTGAACGATCTGGTCTTCCACCTCGTCGGGCATGGCGCTCTCCAGATCCACTTTGTTGAGGATGGGGATGATCTCCAGATCATGCTCAATGGCCATATAGACGTTCGAGATGGTCTGTGCCTGTATGCCCTGTGCAGCATCAACCACCAGCAGCGCACCTTCACAGGCAGCGATGGAACGCGACACCTCGTACGAGAAGTCGACGTGTCCCGGGGTGTCAATCAGGTTCAGTGTATACTTCTCACCTTCATATTCATAGTCCATCTGAATGGCATGGCTTTTGATGGTGATACCGCGTTCGCGTTCCAGATCCATGTTGTCGAGCACCTGCGCCTGCAGGTCCTTCCCTTCAACAGTTTTGGTAAACTCCAGCAAGCGGTCTGCCAACGTGCTTTTGCCGTGGTCAATGTGTGCAATAATACAGAAATTGCGTATATTCTTCATTTAATAATTCTCACTCTTTTTATCGACCGACATCTTTTAGTCAATCGTTATTAAAACTCCGCATTCTTCGGACTGCGAGGGAATGGGATCACGTCACGGATATTGGTCATACCGGTAACAAACAGCATCAACCGTTCAAAACCGAGTCCGAAACCGGCATGGGGTGCTGTACCGAACTTACGTGTTTCAAGATACCACCAGATGGGATCGATATGCATCCCTGTCTCTTCCAGACGTTGCATCAGCTTATCGTAATCAGCTTCACGCTCCGAGCCGCCAATAATCTCTCCAATCTTAGGGAAGAGCACGTCCATGGCACGCACGGTCAACCCATCATCGTTCTGTTTCATATAGAACGATTTGATCTCCTTCGGATAATCGGTCAATATCACGGGGCGTTTGAAATGTCTCTCCACCAGATAACGTTCGTGCTCCGACTGGAGATCGGCTCCCCAAAAAACCGGGAATTCGAACTTCTCTCCCGACTCTTCCAGAATCTTCACCCCATCGGTGTATGTTAAACGAACAAAATCATTCTCCAGCACGAAATTCAATCGCTCAATCAGCTCTGCATCGTACATTTTTGCCAGGAACTGAATATCTTCCCTGCAGTGATCCAATGCATAACGGATAAGGTATTTCAGAAAATCTTCA
>JAENWZ010000076.1 GCA_016649795.1 Proteiniphilum sp.
AACGAGCAGGCGCTCTCACTGAAGGTGGTCAACCTCGACCCGGGTGATGTGCGCTCGGTCTACAAGAGCTCCATGCAGAACCTGCGCCGTTACAAACGGCTGCAGATGTTTGTTCACGCGGAGAGGCTGCCTGATGATCCGGGGAGGCTGCAGGAGGGCGATCTCTCCATCTTCCTGCGGATAGGATCGGACTACAGGAACAACTTCTATGAGTATGAGATACCACTCCGTCTAACCCCTGAAGGTAGCTACAGCACCAATATCCCCGGCGACCGGGAGGTGGTGTGGCCCCGGGAGAACATGTTTGATTTCCCGCTGGAGCTGCTTACAAGCCTTAAGCTGCTGCGCAACGCGGAGAAGCGCAGCGGTGGCGACGCCGGCTACTTCACCCCCTTCTCGCAAGAGGATCCCGACAAGCCGGGGAACAGGATCACCATCATGGGTAACCCGTCGCTGGCAGAGGTGAAGGTGATGATGATAGGCATCCGCAACAACACCTCCGAAAACCGGTCGGGTGAGGTGTGGGTGAACGAGATGCGGCTGAGCGGGTTCGATGAGCAGGGAGGCTGGGCGGCACAGGGCAACATGGATCTGGCACTCTCCGACATCGGCAGGGTGAGCTTCTCCGGCAGAAAAGAGACAGCCGGCTTCGGGGTACTCGACCAGAGCCTGCAGCAGCGCCGCAACGACGATTACTCATCGCTGCACCTGACCCTCAGCATGGAGTTGGGACGGTTCCTGCCCGGGAAGGCGAAGATCACGGCTCCCTTCTACTACTCCTATTCCAGCCAGACCACGGCACCGCTCTACGACCCTTTCAACCGTGATATACTGCTTGCTGAATCGATGGAGCATATGCAGCACAGGGATGAGCGCGACTCGGTAAGGCTGATCGCCGTCACCCACACCACACGCAGAAGCCTCAGTCTCAGTAACGTGAAGATGAACATCAAAAGCGGGAAACCGATGCCCTACGACCCGGCCAACTTCAGCTTCGGCTATACAGCAAACGAGAACAGGCACCAAAGTCCCGACACAGAATATGCCACCGCGAAGGATTTCAGGCTGCAGGCCGACTACTCTTACTCTCCGGCTGCAGAAACATGGGAACCCTTCAGCAACCTGAAAAAAAGGGGATGGACGAAGCTGCTGCAGTCGGTGAACTTCAACTACCTGCCGAACAATATCGCGGTCAGCAGCAACCTGATGCGCAACTACGGGGAGACGCAACTGCGTGACTTGAACGCCTACGCACAGGGCATCACGGAGACGCAGCGCCACTACCTCTCCTTCAGCCGCAACTTCTACTGGGACCGCGACCTATATGTCACCTGGGACCTGACAAGGAACCTGAAGACATCGTTCCGCTCGGGCACCGTCGCAGAGATTGAGGAGCCCTACCTGCAGGTGAACAGAAAGATCAACCGGAGTGATTATGAGATATGGAAAGATTCGGTAGTGATGAGCATTCGCGACCTGGGCAAGCCGCTCAACTATGAGCAGACAGCCGATGTGACCTATACCCTTCCCTTCGCTCAGATACCACTGCTGGACTGGGTCACCTCGAGCGTCGCCTACAACGCGCGTTACCGCTGGGAGCGCGGAGCAATCATCAGCGATGAGACGATAGGTAATATCCTGCAGAACGACCTCTCTCTCACGTTGAACAGCCGCTTCAACCTGGTGTCGCTCTACAATAAGATCCCCTTCCTGCAGCGGATCAACAGCCACTTCAACGTTGCCGGGAGCACACAGCAGGAGGTACAACACGAGAGAGGAAGCACGGGAAAGGATATGGCGCACTACCTGGCCCGTGCGGTGATGATGCTGCGGCAGTTCAGCCTCAACACAGGGTACAAAACACGTACCGATCTGCCCGGTTACGACCCGATGATCGGTGATTACTTCGGCCAGCAGCGGACGCCCGCGGGACTACTTCCCGGGTTGGGGTTCGCCTTCGGCTTTGAAGGCGGGGAGCGCTTTATCAGGGAATCGATGGCACACAACCGGCTGGTGATCAACGAGAACAATATCAGACCGGCCATCTGGAACGAAACAAGCAACCTGCGACTGGATGCCACCCTGGAACCCTTCCCGGGGATGAGGATTGAGCTCAACACGCTCTATGAGGAGAATCACCGTACGGAGTTTCAGTACATGGTGGAAGGGATGCCCGAAATCAGGGGAGGGAGCTTCGCGATGAGCACGCTCTCCATCTCATCGGCTTTTGAAAATGGCAGGGCGGGCAACAGTTACCGTTCACCCGCGTTTGAGCAGTTTCGCAACAACAGAGAGGTGGTGGCTGCACGGTTGAGGGAACAGTACAGTGAGACACGCTATCCCTCCGGTGGTTTCCTGAGCGGGAGCAGCCTGAGTGGTGAGCCGTTCAGCAGCTCCACGGGCGATGTCAACCCCAACAGGGCAGATGTGCTGATACCCTCTTTCCTGGCGGCTTACACCGGCAGGGGGGGCGCCACCATCGCGCTCACACCCTTCCCCGACCTGACTGCGATGCTACCCAACTGGGATCTCTCGCTCAACATGACCACCATCGCGCCGCAGCTGCAACAGCAGTTTCAGTCGCTCATGATCAGCCACAGGTACATCTCGCAATACAGGGTGGGATCATTCAGCTCTCACCTGAGCTGGGTACCACTGAGTGACGGGAGCGACCTGGGATATATCCGCGATGTAGTCTCGGGTGCACCCCTCCCCTCATCACCTTTCGACATTCAGGCGGTGAGCATCATGGAGAGCTTCAATCCACTTATTGAGCTGAGAGGTATGTTGCACAACAACATGAGCCTCAGCTTCCGCATCAACAGAACAAGAGCGCTTAACTTAAATATCTCATCACGCCAGATCGTGGAGATGAACGACAACGACATAGTGCTGGGCATGGGCTACCGCATAGCCCACTTCAACCGCATCATCGGCTTCGGCTCCAACTCCATGGAGAAGAGGCGCAGAAGAACCGCACCGGAAAGAGAGAGAGATACAGCGCAGACACTCCCCGCCCCGGCCTTCAGCAACGATCTGAACATCAGGGTGGATATCTCCGGCAAGAACACACAGGCGCTGATAAGAAAGATTGAGGATGGCTTCACCCAGGCCACCAGCGGCATCAGTACCACCACCATCCGCTTTTCGGCCGATTATGCGATGAGCAGGGCTCTCACCCTACGCGCATTCTTCGACAAGATCATCAACAGGCCGCTTGTTTCATCGACCGCTTACCCTACCGCCAACACCAGTGCGGGATTAAGTTTGCGCTTCAATTTCGATTAAAAGGTTGGAGCAGGCCGAAATAAGCGATGTTAAACAAATCCTAAAAATAAAACCCAACACTCCCTTTTTCTCTTAATTAATGTTGCGTTGACGCTATTTTTCTGTTTTTTTTAATTTTAAGAGGATATGTTAAACAAAAAAGTGGTTTATTTGTTAAATTAATAGCTTTATAAGTGCGATCTTTGAAATAAAAAAAATTGTCACTAAAACGGAGGTAGGTAAAAAAATGAAAAAATCGACTATTTGGTTGCTTGCCATTGTGATGTTCACTGCATTTTTCGCACTGTTGTTTCTGCAGGTGAGGTACATGAGAACCAGCCTTTCTATCCGTACACAACAGTTCGATGAACAGGTAAATAGAACGCTCTACAATGTGATGAGAGACCTGGAGCAGGATCAGACACGTGATTATCTGGAGCAGGATATGATTGAATCGGAAAGCAGATATTCGCAATACAATCAGCCGCAGGGCTCACGCATCATAAGAGAACAGTCAGGCACCACCATTACTCATCCCGATGGAAGTGAAACAAAAATTGAGCTGAGCGTAACGGAAGAGACGAGACGACCGCAGATAGAGCGTGATAGAGTGTTCCTGTCGCCCAACCAGGGAGGCAGCACCATCTCCAAAACGCAGTACGACATGCAGCAGTCACTGTCGAAACGCTACCTGTATGAACGGGCGCTGCAGGATGAGGTGATCTTTAAGATTCTGAGCCGTACAAGCAATGAGCCTATTGAGGAGCGTATCGATTTCAACAAGGTGCAGCAATATATCCGATATGAACTATCCTACAACGGGCTGAGCGAACCATTCAGCTTTCAGATTGTGGATTTCAACAACAAGGTTGTCCACTCCTCACCCGGTTTTTCCACAAAACAGAGTGATGCGATCTACAGCCAGATTCTGTTTCCCAACGATCCACCGGCAAAACTGAATTCGTTAAGGGTCTATTTCCCAACGAAAAGAAAGTATGTCTATAGTGAGCTTACCTTTTTTATTCCGTCGCTGATATTCACGTTCATCCTTCTGATCACGTTTATCTTCACGGTGGTATCGCTCTTCAGACAAAAGCGTTTGTCTGAGATGAAGAACGATTTCATCAACAACATGACACATGAGCTGAAAACGCCCGTCTCCACCATCTCGCTGGCAGCGCAGATGCTGAAGGATGAGTCGATCCTGAAATCACCCGAAGTGTTCAAGCATGTCACCGGCGTGATACATGACGAGACCAAACGACTCAGCTTCCAGGTGGAGAAAGTACTTCAGATGTCTCTCTTCGACAAGCAGAAGACAACACTGAAGATGAAGGAGATGGATGCGAACGATCTGGTGGTAAGTGTGGCCAACACGCATGCACTGAAGGTGCAGAAGCTGGAGGGAACGCTCGACATTGATCTGCAGGCCGAGGACTCAACGATCAGGGTGGATGAGATGCACTTCACCAACGTGCTTTTCAACATCCTCGACAATGCGTTGAAGTACAGGAAGAAAGAGATTCCGCCGGAGTTAATGATACGTACACGGAATGAAGGAAACAAGCTCATTATCTCTATTGAGGATAATGGGATTGGAATGAAAAAGGAGGATGCGAAGAAAGTATTCGAACGTTTTTACCGCGTTCATACCGGCAACCGCCACGATACGAAAGGATTCGGGCTGGGGCTGGCATACGTGAAGAAAATCGTTACTGATGTGAACGGCACCATCCGTGCCGAAAGTGAATTAGGTAAAGGTACCAGGTTTATAATTAGTTTACCCGTAATAACACAAAATTGATATGGAAGAGAAATTAAAAATTTTTTTATGCGAAGATGATGAGAATCTTGGCATGTTGCTTAGAGAATATCTTCAGGCAAAAGGATTTGAAACCGATCTGTTTCCCGATGGGGAAGCCGGTTTCAAAGGCTTCGTGAAAACAAAGTATGACCTCTGCATCGTCGATGTGATGATGCCAAAGAAAGACGGGGTGACGCTCGTGAAGGAAATAAGAACCATCAATACGGAGATCCCTGTGATCTTCCTGACTGCCAAGAACATGAAGGAAGATGTATTGGAAGGCTTTAAAGCCGGCGCCGACGACTACATCACCAAGCCCTTCAGCATGGAAGAGCTGGTACTGCGTATTGAGGCCATTATCCGCCGCGTGAAGGGCAAAAAGAGCAAGGAGCAGCAGCTCTACAGCTTCGGTACGATGACTTTTGATACACAGAAGCAGATACTGGTCATTGGCGATATACAGACGAAGCTGACCACCAAGGAATCGGAACTGCTGTCGCTCCTCTGTGCGCACGCAAACGACATTCTGGAACGGAACCACGCTCTGAAGCAGATATGGGAAGAAGACACCTACTTCAACGCCCGCAGCATGGATGTCTACATCACCAAGCTGCGCAAGCTGCTGAAGCCGGAACCCAACATTGAGATCATCAATATCCACGGTAAAGGTTACAAGCTGATTGTACCTACCGATGAGAATGAGAACAGTTAACGTTGAGAACACAATTCCCAGCCGAGATAAGAGGCCGCCCCGCAAGGGACGGCTTTTTTTTGCGGAATTAATAATATTTAATAGAGACTTTTTTGTGTAACAAATTCGTAACTTGAAATATAATCAGTACTTTTGTTACATAAGAATAAAAACAGATTAACTAAACCCGGAGATGAAGAATAATAAAAGAAACATGGCGAGATCGCTGAAACTCATCGCCACTGATCGTCAACGGACCAATATCCTTCGTGAGTGGGAACAGAAATCCATCGCCTACCTGGTTCAAAAAATTCCTTCATGGATCTCTTCTGACGGGCTTACCGCCATCGGATCCTTCGGCAACCTCATGGTTGCTGTAAGTTTTGTGATGGGTGCATATATGAACCGCTACTGGCTGCTGCTCTCGCTGCTCGGGTTCGCCATCAACTGGTTTGGAGACTCTCTCGACGGACGCCTGGCTTACTACCGCTGCACGCCACGCAAATGGTACGGCTTCTCGCTCGATGTGACGGTCGACTGGATCGGCACCATCCTTATAGGACTGGGTTTCAGCATTTACGCTCCCGGCATCTGGAAGTATACCGGGTTCCTGTTTGTGGTGCTCTACGGGTGGGAGATGATCACCGCGCAGCTCCGTTACAAGATAGGCGGTCAGTACTCTATCGACTCGGGCATCTTCGGACCTACCGAAGTGCGAATACTATTAGGAGCCTTCATCACCTTTGAGGTGTTTGTTCCCGGATCCATTCAGTATCTTGCTTCGGCGGCTTGTCTCTTTATTCTGATATCCAATGTCTTTGAAACACAGAAGCTGCTGCTCCTGGCCGATCTGCGCGATGCGGATGACCGGCGTCTGAAAGAAGCAAAGAATAAAGCAGGGCATAAGGAGAATGCTTAAAGGGTACCTTCACTGTGTACTGAAACTTAACGATCCCGCTACTCACCGTTCGCTGTCACTTACCGGACCGGTCACCCTGAAATCAACCTGTTGCTGCCAACGCCATTAGGCAGAGTTGCTGTGCGGTCAAAATGAACTTTCACGGCCAAAAATGATTACTTCCGCCAAAAAATCCTACCTTTGTTGAAACTATTTCGTTAAGCCAAATGAGCAGAGTCAAGCTTGCTTGAACTATGCCATGGCGAGAACTATTTCGATAAGTGAGAACAGAGGCAAAACTTGTTTTGGTTATGTCGAACATAGAAATAGTCTGAAAGAAATAGTCTAAATTTTTTGAAAACAGGAAATATGGCACATTCAATGACGGGATACGGCAAAGCTGTTGCCGAACTCCCGAACAAAAAAGTTACAATAGAGATAAAGTCTTTGAACAGTAAGCAGTTTGATCTGTTCACCCGCCTTCCCGGCATCTACCGTGAGAAGGAGATCGCGCTGCGCAATTCGCTGGCACGTCTGCTTGAACGGGGGAAAGTAGATCTCTCGATGAACGTGGAGGTGATCTCCAGAGATGTCTCATCGAAGATAGACCACAATGTGGTGCGTCAGTATCATGAGGAGATCAGAAAACTGTCGCTGGAGATGAATGTTCCGCAACCGCAGGATTGGCTCTCCATGCTGCTGCGCCTCCCCGATGTGATGAAACAGGACACGGAAGAGCTGGACGACGAAGAGTGGGCAACCATTGAGAAGGCTATCAACCAGGCTGTAGGCGAAGTGAACACGTTCCGCAGGCAGGAGGGCGAGATGCTGGCGAAGGTGCTGACGGAGAAAATTCTCTCTATCCGTTCTCTGCTGTCTGCGGTGGAGCCTTTTGAAGCTGAGCGCACGGAGAAGATCAAAAGCCGCATCTTAGAGGGACTGAGTAACCTGGAGGGTGTGGATTACGACAAGAACCGCTTCGAGCAGGAGATGATCTATTATATTGAGAAGCTGGACGTGAACGAAGAGAAAACACGTCTCGCCCATCACCTCGATTACTTTATTGAAACACTTAACGACAGCCACTCACAGGGCAAGAAGCTGGGGTTCATCGCTCAGGAGATCGGTCGCGAGATCAACACCCTCGGCTCCAAATCCAACCAGTCGGGGATGCAGCGTATCGTCGTACAGATGAAAGATGAGCTGGAACAGATCAAGGAGCAGATATTAAATATATTGTAGTTGCCTGCATAACCGATGCATTGCATCACTATGGAATAATGATTACTAATGGCTAAACTAATTATCTTTTCAGCCCCGTCAGGTGCAGGCAAATCGACGCTTGTACGTTATCTGCTGACACAGGGTTTACCCATACAGTTTTCCATTTCTGCCACCAGCCGGCTGCCGCGCGGTGAGGAGAAAAACGGTGTGGAATACTATTTCCTTACACCCGAAGAGTTCCGCAAACGTATTGCCAACAATGAGTTTCTCGAATATGAGGAGGTCTACACCGATAAGTTCTACGGCACGCTCAAAAGCGAGGTTGACCGTATCCTCGCCGGGGGGAAGAATGTGATCTTCGATGTGGACTGTGTCGGGGGACTGAGCATCAAAAAGATTTACGGTGGGCAGGCGCTAAGCATTTTCATTATGCCCCCCTCGGTGGAGGTCCTTCGCGAGCGACTTGAGAAGAGAGGTACCGACGCCATGCAGGTGATTGAGCACAGGCTGGCGAAAGCAGAGTATGAAATGAGCTTTGCATCGCAGTTCGATGTGACTGTCTGCAACGATGATTACGACAGGGCGAAAGCCGAAATATTGCAATTGGTTTCCGGTTTTATTAAGGAGTAAGTTATGATACACAAGAGATTATCCATCATTATCGCGGTGGTGCTTCTTTCACTGTCGCTGCTGGCAGGTCTGCCTAACAAACAGACCTTCGTCTACGCAGAGAAGGAGGGAGAGGAGCTGAAGCTGGATCTCTACAGAACCGATTCGGCAACCCTGTTACCACAACCCTGTCTTGTTTTTGTGTTCGGCGGTGGCTTCAAGGATGGAGAGCGGGATGCGGAGCTCTACAAGTCCTACTTCACTCATTTCGCCAACAGGGGGTTCACCGTGGTCTCCATCGATTACC
>JAENWZ010000100.1 GCA_016649795.1 Proteiniphilum sp.
AGCGTGGAGGCACCCTCTTCCAGTACCTTATAGGTGGGTGAGGTATCAATCGTGTCATTACCGTCAGTGTTAGTTACAGCAGCACGATAATTTTCATACTCCTGTTTGGCTACCTGCAGTTTTTCATTAATGATTGCACGGAATTCATCCAATTCCACATCTGAATATCTAGTCTTTTCACTCATAATAAATAGGGTTTAGGGCTGTGTCTCTTTTTGGAATCAAAGTTTCATTACAACAACCGGAGTTTTATATTGTTCACTTATCATTTCCAGCACAAAGATACATATAAAACAGGTAATTCTCAATTGTTTTTATTTATACTGACAGTCAGTGGTTGATCATCAATTTCTATTTCATTTTCGAGCTGTTCATACACAATAGCTATCTCATCAGCCAGCACCTGATTTTTGATGTAATCGGTATTTTCAGTAATAGCTGCATCAAAAGCCGGATTTGATGAAACCGTAATGGTGATGCGGTCTGTAATTTCGAAATCCTTCGCTTTGCGGAGGTTCTGAATCCTGTTCACCAGCTCGCGTGCAATACCCTCCTTCTGAAGCCCATCATTCAGGGTGATATCTAGTGCCACGGTCAACCGGCCTTCGTTACCAACCAACCATCCGGGGATATCCTCCGAGATGATTTCAACATCATCTGTAGTGATCACCGCTTCCTGCCCATCGACAAACAACGTGACAAAACCACTTTTTTCCAGTTCATTGATCTCACTCTTCTCCATTCCCTGGATCATCAGCGCAAGCTGTTTCATTATTTTCCCGTAGCGCGGGCCCAGTTTTTTGAAATCAGGTTTCACCCTTTTCACCAGCATCTCATTAGCCGAATCCACAAATTTCAGCTCTTTCACGTTCACCTCGCTGAGGATGAGTGATTCAACGGACTGAATATTTCTTCTCTGTTCCTCATCCACCAGTGGGATCATAATTTTTGAGAGAGGCTGCCGCACTTTAATGTTCACCTTCCTGCGCAGTGCAAGTACGATAGATGATGCTGTTTGCGCAAGATACATCTGCTCTTCAAGCTGTCTATCAATCAGTGAACTATTCGAAACGGGGAAATCAGCCAGATGCACCGACTCAAAACGTTCACTTCCGGTTGTTGCCGTTAAATCGAGATACAGTCTGTCGGCATAGAAAGGAGCAATGGGTGCCATCAGTTTCGCCACCGTCACCAGGCAGTGATACAATGTTTGATAGGCCGACAATTTATCGTCGGTCATCTCCCCACCCCAGAAACGTTTGCGGTTTAGACGAACGAACCAGTTGCTGAGATTATCATTCACAAAATCGGAAATAGCACGTCCGGCTTTGGTTGGTTCGTATGTGCTGTAACCCTGCTCCACTTCCTCCACCAGTGAATTCAACAATGAAATGATCCAGCGGTCTATTTCGGGTCGTTGATCGATTGCAATCTGCGGATATTGATCATTGAAATCATCCACATTGGCATAGAGCACAAAGAAGGAATAGGTGTTGTAGAGCGTTCCGAAGAACTTGCGCCGCGCCTCTTCCACCCCTTCAATATCAAATTTAAGGTTGTCCCACGGTGCAGCGTTGGTGATCATATACCACCGTAGCGGATCGGAACCATGTTTCTCTATCGTTTCGAAAGGATCCACAGCATTGCCCAAACGCTTGGACATTTTGTTTCCGTTTTTATCGAGCACCAGCCCGTTGGAGATAACATTTTTGAATGCCACACTACCTTTCACCATCGATGCAATGGCATGCAATGTATAAAACCATCCACGTGTCTGATCCACTCCTTCGGCAATGAAATCGGCAGGGAACACCTTCTGAAACTCTTCTTCCGATATATGTGGGTAAAAAAACTGTGCAAACGGCATGGCACCACTGTCGAACCAGACATCTATCAGATCGGGCTCGCGATGCATCGGTTTGCCACCGTCAGACACCAGGACGATCTGATCAACATAGGGGCGATGCAAATCGATCTGGTCATACTCCAGTACTTTATAATCCTGCAGATTTAACTCTTTCCAGGGAAGTTCGGTCATCACGCCGGCATCCAGTGCCTTCTGCATTTCATCCTGCAACTCTTTCACAGAGCCGATACACTTTTCTTCTTTTCCGTCTTCGGTACGCCAGATAGGCAGAGGTGTCCCCCAGTAACGACTCCGGCTCAGGTTCCAGTCCTGCAGGTTTTCGAGCCATTTCCCGAATCGTCCCGTTCCGGTGGACTGTGGTTTCCAGTTGATACTGTTGTTCAACTCAATCATTTTATCACGACAGGCTGTTGTTCGGATAAACCAGCTATCAAGCGGGTAATAGAGTACAGGCTTATCGGTGCGCCAGCAATGCGGATAACTATGCACATGCTTTTCTATACGGAAAGCCCTGTTATGCTGTTTCAGCATGACTGCCAGATCCACATCGAGCGTGCTATCATCATCAGTGAGTGAATTATCATAGGCGTTCTTCACGTATCTTCCGGCATAATCTCCATAAAGGTGAACATTCACATTGTTTTGAACAAACCCGGGATCGAGCTCTTCGAGAGAGAAAAATTTGCCGGTCAGGTCGACCATCGGCCTGAGGTTCCCCTCTTTATCGGTCAGTGTCAATCCGGGCACATCATATTCCTTCCCCACTTTCGCGTCATCAGCACCAAATGTGGGAGCAATGTGTACAATGCCCGTACCGTCTTCAGTGGTTACGAAATCACCGGTAACTACTTTAAACGCTCGGTCGGTTACTTTTACCCAGGGGATGAGCTGCTCGTAGCTGATTCCGGCAAGCTCAGCACCTTTCCATACCTTACCAACTACCCGGTAAGGAATATTCTTGTCACCCTGTTTATAATCATCCAGAGATAATGACTCATTCTTAGCTGGGAAATAAATATGCAACATGTTTTTAGCAAGTATTGCCGTCATCGGCTTACCTGTATATTGGTTGTATGTCTTTACCGCAATATATTCAATATTTTTTCCAACTGCCAGCAACATATTGGAGGGTAACGTCCACGGCGTGGTTGTCCATGCCAGGAAGAAGGGTTCACCAAATTCTCTCCACTCAGGTAACGGTTCTTTAATCAGGAATTGTGCTGTGCAGGTGGTATCCTTCACATCGCGATAGCATCCCGGCTGGTTCAGTTCATGGGTGCTCAATCCGGTACCGGCTGCGGGAGAGTAGGGCTGTATGGTATATCCCTTGTACATATATCCGTTGTTGTATAACTCCCTGAGCAGATACCACAGTGTTTCTATATAGCGGTTATCATAAGTGATATAAGGTTCGCTCATATCTACCCAGTAACCCATTTTCCGGGTGAGATCCTCCCACTCTCTGGTATACTTCATCACCTCGGTACGGCAGGCTGCATTGTACTCCTCAACGCTAATTTTTTTCCCAATATCTTCTTTCGTGATTCCCAATGTTTTCTCCACTCCCAGTTCTACAGGCAACCCGTGTGTATCCCAGCCTGCTTTACGGTTTACCAGAAAACCTTTCATGGTTTTGTAACGACAGAAAATGTCTTTAATGGAACGTGCGATCACATGATGAATGCCCGGCATTCCGTTTGCAGAAGGGGGGCCTTCATAAAACACAAACTGGGGATGTCCTTCGCGCGATTCCAAACTTCTCATGAAAACGTCCTTCTCATCCCACTCTTTCAACATTTCTTTGTTTACATCTGAGAGATTCAACTGATTGTATTCCGGAAATTTTTTACTCATTATCAATGAATTTATACCACTAAAAATTAAGATGCAAAGGTAGTAATAAAATAAGAAATGACAATTGAAAAAAAATGGCTGTTGCCTTCACAAATTGATTCAAATGAATAAAATGATCAATTTTCATCAGAGACATTTGCCCATCTTGAAGAAAGAATGTATTTTTGATCTCTAATCAATCATAAGGAGGAAAAATGAGATACATACATACTGTTATATATTTACTCTTCATTGTAATGTCATGGAGCATAATCGGTTGTTCGGGTCAAAAGGAAACTGACAAACAGTCCGGGAACAGCAAGATAAAAATCCTCTCTTATAATGTCCGCAATGCCCGTGGTATAGATGATGTCACCGATTACGACAGGGTAGCTGACGTGATCAACCGCATCGATGCCGACTGTGTAGCTATTCAGGAGCTCGACAGTGCAACAGAAAGAAGCAACGGTGATGTCGTGTTGGATGAATTGGCTAAGAGGACGGGGATGCACGCTTCATACAACAAGTCGATTGATTATAAGGGTGGGGCCTATGGCGTAGGTGTACTCACCAAAGAAAAGCCACTACGGAAAGAGGGCATACCTCTCCCCGGCAGTGAAGAACAGCGGAGCTTATTGCTGGTGGAACTACAGGACTATATTATTTGCAGCACGCACTGGTCGCTCAATCAGTCTGACAGAGTGGCATCGGTAGATGTCATCAACAGCTGGCTCAAAGATCACACCGCAAAGCCGCTCTTTCTGGCAGGTGATCTCAACGCTGTACCTTCGTCGGAGGAGATTCAGAAACTGTCTAAAGAGTGGACCATTCTAAATGATGTAACTCAACCTACCATTCCGGTGAACAACCCCAACAGATGCATTGATTACCTGCTCTTCAAAAACAATCCACAATTTGATGTGAATCTCCTTGAGTCCACAGTAGAGAGTGAGCCAATGGCCTCAGATCATTTGCCGGTATGGGTGTCAATTACTATTAAAAAAAACAGATAACTTTATGAAGACTACATTAACATGGTTCTGCCTTTTGATGCTCTCTGCCTCAACGCTGTTTGCACAAAGCAGAAAAGAGATAACACTCAATCTCTCATCGTTCAACCTGAGAATGGATACAAACAGCGATGGAGAGAATGCCTGGCCAAACAGAAAAGAGATGGTTAAGGGTTTAATCCGATTCCATGATCTCGATATTATAGGAACACAGGAAGGCTTTAAGCATCAGCTTGATGATATCCTGAAACTGGGAAATTATGCCTATGTGGGTGGTGGCCGTGATGACGGAATAGATGCCGGTGAGCACTCATCCATCATCTACAATAAAAAACGGTTTAAAGTCATCGACAAGGGTGATTTTTGGTTTTCTGAAACACCTGAAGTTCCGAGTAAGGGATGGGATGCTACATGCTGCAACCGCATCTGCTCATGGGCGAAGTTCAGGGAGAGAAAATCGGGGAAAGAGTTCTTCGTGTTTAACGCTCATTACGACCACCAGGGAAAAGAAGCACGCAGGAATTCATCACTGATGCTTCTGGATAGAATAAAAAAGATAGCGGGGAAAAATCCGGTTATCGCTACCGGGGACTTCAATGCTCTGCCCGATTCTGAACCCATTCAAATCATCTACGATTCCGGCTTGTTAAATGACTCCTATCTCGTTACGAAAGTTCCCCCTTACGGTACTGTTGGCACATTTAACTCATTTAAACCAGAATCCCCGATGACGAACCGCATCGATTATATCTGGGTTACTCCGGATGTCACCGTAAAAAAATATGGTGTGCTCAATGATATGCACTACGGTCGTTTCCCGTCGGATCATTTTCCGGTAATGATCAAAGTAAAACTATGAAGGGTGAAATCACCTCTGTGAGCGTTTAGCTGATAGCAGACACCCCTGAAAAAAACCCGGATCAATTATGAACCGGGTTTTATTTTTGTTTTACAATAACGCTTATGTGAGTTTCTCCAGCGCTGCAGCAATTCGTGCAACTGCTTCGGTGATATTTTCATCGGAGGTGGCATACGACAACCTGACACATCCGGGTGCTCCGAAAGCGTCCCCTCCAACACAAGCGACGTGCGCCTCTTCTAATAGGTACATGGCTAAATCGGTGGCAGTTTTTATCGCTTTTCCATTATACGATTTTCCAATATAGCCGGCACACTCAGGAAAAATATAAAATGCACCCATAGGGTTGTTCACCTTCAAACCTGGTATCTGCCCAAGCAGATCAACAATCAGGTTCCTTCTTCTTTCAAACGCTGTCCTCATCTCTCCTACACAGGACTGATCACCTGTATAAGCAGCCAAAGCAGCTTTTTGTGAAATAGAAGATGGCCCAGACGTATATTGTCCCTGCAACATGCTGCAGGCAGAGGCAATCCATTGCGGAGCAGCAATCCACCCAATACGCCACCCGGTCATTGCATATCCCTTTGAAACTCCGTTCACCACGATCACACGGTCACGGATGCTATCGAATTGCGCAATTGATTCATGCTGCCCGATGTAGTTAATATGCTCGTAGATCTCGTCTGCGATCACATATACCTGTTTATGTTGATCAAGCACATCAGCCAGCGCTTTTAATTCCTCTTTCGTATAAACACTTCCTGTAGGGTTTGAGGGAGAGCAAAGTATCAGCGCTTTGGTCCTGGGGGTAATAGCCTCTTCAAGTTGTTGTGGTGTGATCTTAAAATCCTTTTCAATACCCGCATAAACGAAGATCGATTTACCTTCCGCCAATTTCACCATTTCCGGATAACTCACCCAGTATGGAGCAGGAATGATGACCTCCTCATCCTTATCAACTATGGAGAGAATGACGTTACAAAGTGATTGTTTCGCTCCACCTGAAACAACAATTTGCGCCGGAGTGTATTCCAGTCCGTTTTCGTTTTTCAGCTTCTCACAGACAGCCTTTTTCAAGTCAGGAAAACCTGCCACAGGAGAATAGAATGAAAAATTATCGTCGATCGCTTTTTTAGCTGCTTGTTTTATATGTTCGGGAGTAGTGAAATCAGGTTCACCCACACTCATATTAATCACATCAATCCCCGAAGCTTTCAGTTCATTGCTTTTCTGTGCCATCGCAAATGTTTCTGAAGGCGATAAGGCAGTTAATCTGGCTGATAATAAATCCATAATTATTAATTTCAATATGTTAAGTCGTTTTGTTAGATAACACTGCAAAGATATATAAAAATCACATTTTTATGTGCTTCTGACTAAAAAATAGGCAACATATTCCATAATTACCTTACAAAAACAAAAAAGCCACCGGTAAGGCAGCCTCAATTATCTATTCAATAAAGTTAATTTCTACAACAAAAGCATCCGTGATCCCATTTAGATCACTCAGCTAAGACATTAAGTCCGTTTTCTCAGCTTGCCAAACGATGCAAACTGGTCTTCAACACTCTGAGTCTGTTCATTCTGTTCACAAGATATGTGGCAGACCCATTTGAAATATTCTGCTCCAGATATTTTATCTGTGCAAGAATTTCTCTGCTTGTCAGGTTTTTGATTTCCATAATATTCTGTTTTTTTAAATATGTTATGATCATCGGCAACCGTCTATTAGAAGCCTTTTCAGTATGTTAGTGATAACCTAAAATGATTCCAAATAACTCGCTTGCCATTTAAATCGATACAAAGATACAACAAAAAACATGTTTTACAACATATTTATCATAGATTTTTTATTGTCGTGATAGACCGGATCGATAAAGCCGCTGAAGAACTCTCCTTAAAATATAGAGCAAAAAAAATAGCTACCTAACATACTGTCAGGCAGCTATTTTGCGGAAGCGGGGGAACTACCCGCATACGAAACTATGATAAAATGCATAAAAGAAACATTACTTAAACCCCCTTATTATCAATCCACTGTTAAATTTGAATATGTTTTGATATGTTTTGATAAATCAAATAATGTGCGTAAATTGTGCGTAAATTTTTAAACGCGCACA
>JAENWZ010000194.1 GCA_016649795.1 Proteiniphilum sp.
AGCTTACAGCTTATAACATATAGCTTATAAAACAACCAACTAATAAATAATTACATGAAACGAATACTGAGAATTGCAGGCTTTGCACTATTAGGGCTTTTGGTAATATCCACTTTCGTGTTTCTCTGGCAGAAATCACGTCCCAAGGTTGTTACCTACAAAATTGAAACAGCAACAACAGGCACTATCGAGAAAAGAACCGTGGCTACCGGAAAGGTGGAACCACGCAACGAAATCCTCATCAAACCACAGATGTCGGGGATCATCTCGGAAGTATACAAAGAGGCAGGAGAGGCTGTGCAGTCGGGAGATATCATCGCCAAGATACAGGTGGTACCCGATATGGTGAACCTGAGCAGTGCCGAGTCGCGCGTTCAGAGGGCGCAGCTGGCAGCCAGCCAGAGCCGGAGTAACTTCGATCGCGACAGCAAACTGTATGAGAATGATGTGATCTCGAGAGAGGAGTTCGAAAAGGTACAACTGCAATACAAGAACGACCAGGAAGAGCTGCGTGCCGCCAACGACAACCTCAGTCTGATACGTACAGGGATCACCCAGAGTTCAGCGAAAACAAGTACTACACTCGTACGCTCAACCGTAAGCGGTACCATCCTCGATGTACCAGTCAAGGTGGGTAACTCGGTGATCCAGTCCAACAACTTTAACGACGGCACCACCGTGGCATCGGTAGCCAACCTGAGCGATATGCTCTTCGTTGGAAAGATTGATGAAACAGAAGTAGGCAAACTCTCCGTGGGGATGCCTATGGAGATCACCATCGGCGCCGTCCAGGACCGGAAGATACCGGCTACACTGGAGTATGTCTCTCCCAAAGGTGTGGAAGAGAGCGGTGCCATCCTCTTCGAGATGAAAGCAGCCATGGTGCTTCCGACCGATGTCTTTATCCGCGCCGGTTACAGCGCCAATGCCGACATCATTCTGGACAAGCGAATCGATGTGCTGACCATCCCTGAGAGCACGGTGGAGTTCAGTGGCGACTCTGCATTTGTCTACCTGGTGAAAAACGAAAAGCCGCAGGAGTTTGACCGCAAGCATGTGCAAATCGGACTGTCAGACGGCATCAATATTGAGGTGACGGAAGGACTGAAGGAGAGCGATAAGGTCCGGGGTTCGGAGATCATTGAGGAAAAGAAAAATTAAATCGTTATGAACAGCATTAAATATAGCATCATTGCCCTGCTGACAGTCGTTGCATTCTCTTCGGTGCAGGCCCAGCAGAATTATACGCTGATGGAATGTATCGATATAGCGCTGGAAAATAACCGCAATATCAAACAACAGGAGCTGAACAGGCAACAAAGGGAGAACGCATACAGTCAGGCTCGCGCCGACCTGCTGCCTAGCCTGAACGCATCTGCCGGACAGAATTTTGTCTTCGGCCGCTCCATCGGACTGGACAACACCTATCAGAACACCAACTCATCACAGACCAACTTCGGCATAGGTGCAGATATCACTCTCTTCGACGGGTTGAGAATGAAGCACAACATCGATGCACGAAAAGCCGAGATGTATGCCTCAGAAGCCGATCTGGAGAAGATGCGCGATGATATTATCATGAGTGTCTCCACAGCGTTCCTGCAGGCACTCCTCAACAAGGAGCTGCTGCAGATAGCGGAGAGCCAGCTTGAAACCACCAGTGCCGACCTGGAAAGACGTACCCAGCTGGTGGAGAGTGGAAAGATGGCACAGGGTGAGCTATATGAGCAGGAAGCACAACTGGCCAAAGAGGAACTCAACAGGGTGCGGACAGAGAGCAACCTCAAGCTGGCACTGCTCGATCTGGCACAGATCATGGAGCTGGAGCGTTTCGAGCAATTTAGTATCACAGCACCTTCCAACGAGATGCTGTTCAACGAAACTACACTCCTCCCATCGGAAGCGGTCTACGAGAGCGCACTGGTGAATCGTCCCGAAATACGCAGTATGCGTTACCGCCTGGAGAGCAGCGAGAAAGAGCTGTTGATGGCCAAATCGCAATATTATCCCTCGCTCTCGTTCGGCGCCAATATGGGTACCGGATATTATAATATGAACGGCAGAGACAATGATCCTTTCAATACGCAACTGCGCAACAATATTAGTAACTCTCTCGGCTTCAGCCTGAGGATACCCATCTTTAACAAATTTCAGATCAGGAACAGCGTGCATAATGCTGAGTTAGCCATAGCCAACACCCGTCTGGAGATGGATAAAACCAGACTCGAACTCCGTAAAAAAATAGAACAGGCCTATTACAATGCCGTGGGTGCGAAGAGCAGATGGGAGGCAGCGGAGAAGTCAATCACAGCCAGCCGTGAAGCGTATCGTTTTGCGGAACAGAAATATGAGAACGGTCGCGCCAACGCTTACGAGCTTTTTCTGGCAAAGAACAACCTCACGCAGGCACTGGGAGAAGAGGTGCAGGCAAAGTATGAATATGCATTCAGGTTGAAAATACTTGAATTGTTAAAGAATTGAACCATTTTCTACTATTTCCCGCAAAGAAATGGTTGATTCGTTGTAACCGGAAATAACCTTTCGATGTCAAACAAGTATAAAAATAAAAAAAATGAAGACAACACCTTTTTTGGCACTCATGATAGTGCTTTTAACTGCAAGCAGCGCATCCTGTGCGCAGACACGCAAAGCCAAGGATAAGTTCGAGGTGAATGATTTTACCACCATCGAAGCATCCATGGTAGGTAACGTAGAGATCACCCAATCGAACACAACAAGTGTCACTGCCGACGGCAGCGAAGATATGCTGGACCTGCTGGATGTGCGAATGGATGGTGATAAGCTGATACTCGACATGGAGGAACGATACTGGAAACGGTTCAAAAAGAACTCAAACAAGCTGACGATCCACATCACCACACCTACCCTCACCAAAGTTGAATTTGAAGGTGTGGGAAACATCCGTATCAACGATACATTCACAACATCCGAACTGGTGATCAGCTCTACCGGCGTGGGAAATTTCACTGCTCTCGGTCTCAACAGCGACTTCGTGAAAGTAGATTCAGAAGGTGTTGGTAACACCATTTTAGGCGGAAAGGCAGACAGGCTCGAGATCGACTCCGAAGGGATGGGCAACGTAGAAGCGGATAAACTGATTGCCAGGGAGACCATCGTTAGCTCCGAAGGGGTAGGTAATGTAAGCTGTTATGCTTCCGAATACCTTAAAGTAAGATCTCAGGGGATCGGTAACGTGAGGTATTTTGGTAAGCCCAAAGAGACAGACCTCTCTAAGGATGGAATAGGAAAAATAAGAGCAGGCAACTGAACACTGCTCACTGAAAGAAAACTCTACTTCTAATTTACATAAATTCCGAAAGCGGAGGCTTGTGAAAGTCTCCGTTTTTATTCACCTTCTTTTATCCTCATTTGATATCCCCTACCATATATAGTACTTATTTTTATAGCGGGAAACCCCAGTTCAGAAGGGCAACGATCAGGGCAGTTATTTTCATGCCATTGTTGACGGTGAAGAAAAGATGAAACAGAATTCAGCAAGACGGGGAGATATGTCATGCTTTTAATCTTTCAGGCATCCCAGCGGCACTACGAGAATTCCGTCAGGACGTTTATAGGCATATCTCCCACCGGTAAGCACCATCATAAAGGAGGGTTCTCCTATACGGGAGGTATACACTTTATTTTTCAGCCTCATAAGACTTTCAGCTGCTTCATCAATCCGATGTTCTCCAAGTTTCACTTCCACCGGAGCCCATCTGCCATCATGCAGAGAGATGATCAGGTCAATTTCAAGATTATCTTTATCCCTATAATGAAAAATTTCTCCGTCATTCACCTGTGCATAAATACGCATGTCGCGGGTACAGAGCGACTCAAACAAAAATCCAAAAGACTCCGGATCATGTAACAGACGATCTGCATCAACCCGCATAATAGCCGTAGCAATTGAAGGATCTACCAATTGTTTTTTATCAGAAGTCCTGATAGTCGTTTTCGACCGTAAAGAGGGAGACCAAGCTGGCACATCTTCCACCACGAAGATACGACGTAAAGCATTCAAATAACTATCGAGTGTTCGCTCATTGATGGTTACATCATTTGCCCTGACATCCTCCAATATGGTCTTTGCAGTTGTTAAAGTTGAAATATTACGGGCAATTGAATGCAGTACCAATCGTACACGATGCGAATTACGCTCCACACCATCTACCCTGCTAATATCTTCTTCAACAATTAAGTCGGTATATTCCCGTGCAAGTGCTCCTTCTGTTTCAGGAAAGGTTACGGCTCCGGGCCATCCTCCACGACATATCAAACGGGCAATTTGAGGTATTTCTAATTTACTGACTGCTTCTATCGTATGATTACCGTCAAACAAATCTCTCAATGAAACAACGCCAACCGATTCTTCCGACTCGAACAGACTCATCGGGCGCATAAGAATTCTTGAAATACGCCCGATCCCGGTATGTGCTTTTACTTCGTCACGAGGAGTTGCTGAACCGGTAAGTATGAACTGTCCCGGTTTTTTCCTCCTATCTACAGTATGCCGTATAGCATCCCATACCTCAGGCGCATCCTGCCATTCATCAATGAGTCGTGGAGTTTCTCCCTCAAGTAAGAGTGATGGCATCATTTTAGC
>JAENWZ010000431.1 GCA_016649795.1 Proteiniphilum sp.
CTCTACGACGACCAGGTGCGTCACTGGACAGGGAAAGAATTCCCATTGTTGGGTACCGTAAGAGTCGATGGTGAGTCATACCGCTTTCTGGGTAAAGAGAATCTACCTCTTAAAACAGTGCTCCCGTCAGTGCGCGAAGAGCAGTGGGAAGGTAAGTACACCTTTGATGAACCAAAGGGAGATGGGTGGAAATCCATAGCGTTCAGCGATGGTGACTGGAAAACAGGTCAGTCAGCTTTCGGTACAGAAAACGAACCCAATCTCTCCACGCTTTGGGATACAAAAGATATATGGGTGAGACGTACATTCACGCTGGAGGAGGATCTCTCCGGGAAGACAATCTTCCTTCACTATTCTCATGATGATATCTTTGAGTTATATATCAACGGGATACAGGTGGTGGGTACCGGTTACTCCTGGAAATACAATGTGCTGGAGAAGCTCTCCGATGAGGTGAAAGCCACCCTCAATAAAGGGGAGAACATTATCACAGCACACTGTCACAACAGAACAGGTGGCGGTTATCTCGATTTCGGTCTCTATGAAAAGGAACCGGAAAAAGAGACTTTCACCAATACGGCATTGCAGACATCTGCCAGTGTGCTTCCCACACAGACGGTGTACACATTCGACTGTGGCCCTGTGGAGCTGGAGGTGATCTTCACAACTCCCCTGTTGATGGATGATCTGGATCTGATGTCACGTCCCGTCAGCTACCTCACCTATCAGGTGAAATCGAAAGACGGTGCATCGCACGATGTACAGATCTATTTCGAAACAACACCCCAGTGGGCTGTGAACGATGAGAGTCAGCCTGTCAGCTTTGAGAAGATAGAGAAGGAGAATCTCTCCTTCCTGAAAACCGGTACGGTGGAGCAGCCCGTTCTAGAAAAGAGAGGAGATGATTTGCGCATCGACTGGGGATATTTTTACCTTGCCGGCAGAAAGAACGATGCTTCGGTAATCAACTTTGGCGATTACTGGAGCACAAAGAAAGCATTTCTTACTACCGGAACCATTCCGGTGGAAGAGCCCGCAGAACTTTCCGACAAGATGACC
>JAENWZ010000088.1 GCA_016649795.1 Proteiniphilum sp.
AATATGACCAAAACAGTGGTGCGTTCAATCAGCTCACTACAGGAATCGCGTCCGATATTATCTCCATACGGCAAATTTCCTCGGAGAAAATTGTGCTAGTGTCCAATCTAAGCGGATTTGTCATTTACAACACATATGACGGCAGCATGGAGCTGTACAACAGTCAGACGCTGCCAGATATGAAAACCGACAGGATTTTCACCTGTTACATTGATCAGTCAAGAAATATATGGCTGGAGACCGAACAGCTGGGTGTCTCCAGATTTAACCCCTATAGCAGGGAGTATGTTCATTTTACACCCTTTATAGAAAGTACGGTTACAAGTGTTTTTCCTCCCAACTTCTTTATTTTCGAAGATAAGGAAGAGCGATTGTGGGTGCATCCCAGAGGAGGAGGGTTCTCCATTTTCGATAAAGAAGAGGATGCATTAATCCCATTCTACAATGAACCTTTTTCTTCGAAATGGATGTTCTCTAATATGATGCACTCCGCCTACTCTGACAAGCAAGGCAATCTGTGGATGTGTACCCGTTCGCACGGCTTGGAGAAAGTGATATTTTATGACGACTCGAAATTCAAATCCATACTGTTGAACGACAATGTCAATTCAACGATCGGTAACGATGTACGTCCAATTTTCGAAGATTCTTACAGCAATATATGGGCGGCGACGAAAGATGGAAAAATTCATTTCTATGATGCTGAAATGAATGAAAAAGGTTTCCTGAACAACAGAGGAGATATCGGTGGTGGAGCTCCTTTGAATGGGATAGCATACTGCATTACGGAGGATACAGAAAAAAATATCTGGATAGGGACGAAAGGAGAGGGTGTTTACAAGCTGATAAGGAGAAACAGTGATAATAGTTTTGATATTCACCATTTCAGAAATGATCCTGACGACATCTACTCGTTGAGTGACAATAATGTATATTCTATATTTGAAGATAAAAACAGGAACATCTGGATCGGTACTTTCGGAGGCGGGATTAATCTTATACAATATCGGGATAATGAGATGAGAGTAATCAATCATCGAAATGAGCTCTTAGGTTATCCGTTCCATCTGGGAGATCAGGTAAGGATCATCACTGATGACCGGTTTGGGAATATCTGCCTGGGTACAACGCTGGGGTTTATTATGTTTGATGCTGATTTTGAGAAGCCCGAAGATATTGTATTCAAGCTATATGTAAGAAATAAAAATGACCTGCATTCCATTGGGGCGAATGATATTATCGATATCTGCACCACTCAATCGGGTGAAACATTTATCGGAACCTTTGGTGGAGGAATAAGCAAAATAGAGGAGACCGACAGTCTCGGATTTTCTGTTTCTTTTGAAACATACGGATCTGATCACGGTCTGCCTTCCAACATCATTCTCTCCCTGCTTGAGGATAACAGAGGTAATTTATGGATTGGCAGTGAGGGAGGACTCACCAAATTCAACCGCAAGGAGCAGACATTTGAGAATTTCAGCGAGATCAAACGTCTGATGAAGCGATACAATTTTTCAGAAAATTCCAGATATCGATTAAGCGACGGGAGAATGCTCTTCGGTTATTCTCACGGAATGGTGATTTTTGATCCTGAGAGTGTGAAGAACAATACTTTCAATCCCTACCTGGCACTTGTTCAATTTAAGTTGTTTAACCGTAATCTACCCATAACATCAAGCGGTCTGCTCAAGAGAAACATCAATCTGATAGAGAGATTAGTGCTGAAGCATAATCAGAATTTCATCGGGATTGAGTTTGCAGCACTTGATTATATTGACCCGGAAAATATTTTATATACATATAAATTGGACGGATTTGACAAAGAGTGGATCTACTCCGGTAATCAGCGTACAGTGAACTACACAAACCTCTCAAGAGGGAAATATCTGTTTCATGTGAAATCGACAAACAGCGACGGTGTATGGGTAGATAACGAACGAACACTCGCCATTGAGGTGTTACCCCCTTTTTGGGGCACAGGATGGGCATATCTCATCTACGCATTGCTGACTTTTTTGGTTTTGTATATCACCTTCAGAATATTGTACACTTTTTACAGAATGCGTAACAAAATCATTTTGGAAAAACAGGAATCGGAGATAAAGACACGATTCTTCACCAATATTTCGCATGAGATACGCACACCGTTGACTATGATCGTCTCACCTATCGAGAACCTGTTACAGAGCAAAGCCACGCCCGATCCGGTTAAAAAACAACTCACGCTCGTATCGAAGAACACCAACCGATTGCTGAATATGGTGAATCAGATTCTCGATTTTCAGAAGATGGAACAAACGCCTCTCACCGTCAGTAAAATAGAGATAGCTCCTTTTGTCGAAAACTTATACGACAATTACATCAAGAATGCGGAGATAAAGGAAATTGATTATCGTTTTGAGAACAGGATTGGTGATCAGATTATCTGGGCGGATGCTGAAGCGGTTGAAAAGATCGTTGTGAATCTGTTATCGAACGCTTTCAAGTATACGCCTCCCGGAAAATCGATTTATCTCTCTCTCTTTTACGAAAACAATGGTGTTGCTTTACAGATCAGGGATACCGGGATAGGTATTTCCAAGGACAAACAAGGCAAACTGTTCAGACGGTTTGAATCCTTTAATGAGGATAAAAGCAAGCCCAGTACCGGCATAGGATTATCCATCGTGAAAGAGATGGCAGATAGGCATCGTGCTATGATCATGGTGGAAAGTGAAGAAAAGAGTGGCACTGCTTTCACCATTTTGTTTAAAAAGGGGACAACACACTTTGGTACGGATGTGACCATCGATGATTCACCCAAAATAGTGCGATTGAGCGAATCGCTGGTGGAGACAGATGATACCGATAAATCCCATAATGTTTATGAAGAGATCAGTGATCATCCTTGTGTGCTGGTAGTTGAAGATGATGATGATCTCAGACAATTCATCCGTTCCATCCTCGAAAGTGATTATGATGTGCATGAAGCCTCGGATGGACAAGAGGGTTTTGATAAAGCACTGGAGCTGATTCCCGATTTCATTGTGAGTGATATCATGATGCCTGAGATTGACGGGATCGAGTTACTCCGAAAAGTTAGGGAAAACATTCACACAAGCCATATACTCTTTTTACTGCTAACAGCGAAAACAACACTCGACAGCAAGTTAGAGGGTTTTGAGCATGGGGCTGATGAGTACATTTCCAAACCTTTCAGTGTCTCCTATTTCAAGGCGAGGGTGAAAAATCTGCTGCAACGAAGGGGTGAATTACAGAAATACTACAGAAGCAGGAGTATCAGAAAGTCGAAAACCATGTTAAATGGTAAGGATGATATGAGTAGACCTGTGAATGACAAAGAGCTCGAATTTATAGGGTCGATCAACTCATTTATTGAGGTTCATTTAGGCAATAATGATTTTGTGATTGAAGATCTGGCTGTCGAGATGGGAATGAGTCGTACCGTGTTCTTTAAAAAACTGAAAGGTCTTACAGGCCTTGCCCCCATTGAATATGTACGTGATATTCTGATGCAGCATGCTGCAGAACTGCTTGAAAACAGCGATTATACCATCAAAGAGATCTCGTATATGGTAGGGATGAACGATGCCAAGTATTTTGCCCGGTGTTTCAAAAAGAAATATAAAATGACACCCAGTGAATACAAAAAAAAATATGCCAACATGGGTGCTTAATTGGCAGCCGGTAATAGGTGAGACCACTTTTTTACAAATGTCTTGACGAAATGGCGCGAAAATTAAACGAAAATATATCGGTCCATTTAAAATAAAATTTATAACTTTGGGGGAGTACAAAATTCTTTCCCACAAAAGTTGTGCTCGAGAACAGTAGATAGAGATATCAGAGAATATTAATTTTTTAATTATATCCTATGAAATGTTTTATTCATGAAGATTTTTTGCTACAGACAGATGCAGCGAGAGAGCTTTATCATGAACATGCAGAAAATCAACCCATCATCGACTATCATTGTCATTTAGATCCCGGGTATATTGCAAATGACCACGCGTTTGATAATCTTGGTCAGCTATGGCTTGAGGGTGATCATTACAAATGGCGTGCGATGCGAACAAATGGTATAGATGAGAAATTCTGTACCGGGAAAGAGACATCAGACTGGGAGAAATTTGAGAAATGGGCAGAAACGGTACCTTACACTATGAGAAATCCTTTGTACCACTGGACTCATCTGGAACTGAAGTCCGGCTTTGGTGTCGAAAAGTTGCTCAAACCGGAAACAGCAAGGGAGATTTACGACCTCTGTACCGAAAAACTGCGCAGACCCGAATTTTCAGCCCGTGGTCTGATGAAGAAATTTGATGTAAGGGTGGTTTGTACCACCGATGATCCGGCTGATAGCTTGGAACATCATCTCTCACTGAAAAATGAAGGCTTCGAAATAAAAGTACTCCCCACATGGCGTCCCGATAAAGCCATGGCTGTGGAAAACGCTGCAGTGTATCGTGTTTATTTGGGAAAATTATCGGAAGTATCAGGAGTGACGATTGGTAAATTCAGCGATTTGATTGATGCACTACGCAACCGGCATGACTTTTTTGCCTCAGTAGGTTGCAAGCTCTCCGATCATGGTATCGAAGAGTTTTACGCAGAGGAGTATACCCCGACTGAAATTGAGCATATTTTCGATAAGGTCTATGGTGGCAAAGAGTTGAGAAAAGAGGAGGTGCTGAAATTCAAATCGGCCATGCTGCATGAAGGAGCCCTAATGGATTGGGAAAAAGGGTGGACGCAACAATTTCATTACGGTGCTATCCGAAATAATAATACAAGACTGTTCAATAAGCTCGGTACCGATACCGGTTTTGACTCCATAGGAGACTTCAGCGTAGCGAAAACATTGAGTCGTTTCCTGAACCAGCTAGACAGGGACAACAGACTGGCTAAAACAATTATTTACAACCTCAATCCCCGGGATAATGATATGATTGCCACCATGATTGGCAATTTCCAGGATGGATCGGTTGCCGGGAAGATTCAGTTCGGCTCGGGATGGTGGTTCCTCGACCAGAAAACCGGTATGGAAGCACAAATGAACTCTCTGTCGAATCTCGGACTATTGAGCCGGTTCGTAGGTATGCTCACCGATTCACGCAGCTTCATCTCTTACCCGCGGCACGAGTATTTCCGTCGCATCCTGTGTAACCTCATAGGGAACGATGTGGAAAATGGACTGTTGCCGGCATCCGAGATGGCTTTCCTCGGGGAGATGGTAGAGAACATTTCATACAATAACGCAAAAAATTTCTTTGGCTTTTAACAGAGTCAGATGAATCGGGCAATGCAATCATCACACAAACGCAGATGATATTGCGTGATTCTTTTACCACAAAAAGAAAATTATATGAAACTGGGAAAACAGAGTATTGGAGTGGGTGATCGTTTCACACATCAGGGAATAGCTCAGCTGAGAGCCATCGTGAAAGCAAATACAAAAGGATTGAATATCAGTCCCGTATGGAATAAATCGAACAGAGAGCATATCTATGTCGGTACTGAGCCTGCAGATACACGCAAAGAAGCTGATGAAGCTGTTAAAGCATTGAATTACAAAGGTCAATATTTTGTTGATGCCGATCATATCAATCTCACCACAGTAGCTAGATATGTGGATGTTTCGGACTTTTTCACCCTCGATGTGGCTTCCTATATCGGTAAAGAGAGTAGCAGTGAGGAGGTAGATGCTTTTGTTACTTCCTGTAAGAAATATATGGGTGAGCTGCAGATTCCCGGAATGGAGAGCCCTCTGAACGTAACCGTTGAGTTACTACAGGAGATTGCCTGTAAGTTCCTGGCAGCTACACAACATGCTTCGGAGATCTATGCCTATCTGAAGAAAGAAAAAGGAGAAGCCAATTTCATTACGGAGGTCTCTATGGATGAGGTAGAATCGCCGCAGACACCTGTAGAGATGTTTTTTATCCTGAAAATGCTTGCCGATAAGGGTGTTCCTGCTCAGACGATTGCACCCAAATTTACCGGACGTTTCAATAAAGGAGTAGACTACGTGGGGGACCTCGATCAGTTTGCGATGGAATTTGAAGAAGATGTGCTGGTGCTCGATTTTGCAGTAAAAGAATTCGGGTTGCCTGAAGAGCTGAAATTGAGTGTTCACTCGGGGAGTGATAAGTTTTCAATCTATCCCATCATGGCAGATGTGATTCTGAGATACGACAAGGGTCTCCATTTAAAAACTGCCGGGACAACATGGCTTGAAGAGGTGATCGGATTAGCTGTGGCCGGCGGTGAAGGTCTTGATTTGGCGAAGAAGATTTACGAGAACTCCTACAACCGCCAGGAAGAGCTGTGCGGACCCTATGCCGATGTGATCAATATCGATGGTTCAAAACTACCCTCTGTAAAAGAGGTGAATGGCTGGAGCAGTGAGAAGTTCGCCAATACACTCCGTCATATCCCGGGACATGCAGATTACAACGCCAATTTCCGTCAGTTGATTCATGTAGCCTACAAAGTGGCTGCAGAAATGGGAAGTGCATACACCGACCTGTTGGTGAAATATGCCGACGTGATTGGATCATGCGTGGAGGAGAACATTTACGAAAGACATCTGAGAAGATTATTTACGATTTAATGCAGGAAATAAGGCATCACTTCTCTTATTGAGGAAATGATTATCGCTATAAGCTGCTTCAACTCGCGATTATATCGCTTTTTGAAGAGATTTTTACGCGAAATGTCCATCATAAGAAAAATGATCGTCCTATTTTTGTCTGACACAAACAATAAATAAATATATTATGTACGAATTATTTGAAATCAAAAACAAAGTTATTGTCATTACAGGCGGAGCAGGTGTTCTGGGAGGGTCTATGGTAGAGTACCTGGCTGCTCATGGTGTGAAAGTGGCGGTACTGGACAGAAATGAAGAAAAAGGAAACCAGCTGATCGGGAAAGTTAAAGCAGGTGGCGGTGAGGCGATGTTCCTTCAGGCTGATGTATTGGACGAAGTTGTCCTGAAGCAGAATGCCCTGGAAATTGTGGCTAAATATGGCCGGATTGATGTGCTGATTAATGGTGCCGGGGGAAATATGCCTGGAGCAACCATCGGTCCCAACAACAACATTTTCGATCTGAAGATGGATGATTTCCGCAAGGTGGTCGATCTGAATCTGATGGGAACGGTGATACCGTCAGTCGTTTTTGCGGAGCATATGGTGAAGGAGAAGAGAGGGAATATAGTGAATATCTCCTCTGCTTCGGCATTGCGCCCCTTAACCCGTGTTGCCGGCTACGGAGCAGCAAAAGCAGCTGTAACCAACTTTACCAAATATATGGCAGGAGAGCTGGCTACCAAGTTCGGGGGAAATTTTCGGGTGAACGCTTTGTGTCCCGGATTCTTTATCACAGAGCAAAACAGAGCGTTGCTCACCAATCCCGACGGCTCCTTTACTGACCGGGGAAACACTATTCTCGCCCATACACCTTTCCATCGTTTCGGTAATCCCGAAGATCTGTTGGGAACGCTTCACTATCTGGTAAGTGATGCCTCAAAGTTTGTGACCGGTACGGTTGCAATCATTGACGGTGGTTTCGATGCTTTCAGTATATAAATCAGTTGTCAGCTTTCAGCTTTCAGCTATCAGCTATCAGCTTTCAGCGATCAGCGATCAGCTTTTAGGTGGAATCTTTTTAAGGGCAGCGGTTTGGTTTTCAGCTATCAGCAGTCAGCGGTCAGCTTTCAGTAGTAGTAAGAATTTATTAATTAGTAATTAAATTATGTCTCTCGAATTAAAAAAAGATTGTAAATATGCGTTGGTTGTACCAACCAGTATGGGCGTACGTATTACGCCGGTGAATGCCCAGCCTGTGCAGAGCTCGAACATTTTCCAGATGCAGGCAACGAGTGCCGAAACAAATGTAGCCAGTATCTCCTCTTACCTCGGACTTCCCGTGAAAGTGCTTACCACCTTCGTGAAGAACAGTCCGATAGCAGCCTTTATTAAAGCGGATCTTCGGTCTCGTCATATGGATTACGAAGGTCCGGAAGTGCCGCAGGGCGATCCCTGGGGATACCGGCATCAGTTTAATATTGCCGACAGCGGCTTTGGCCTTCGTGGTCCACGTGTACAGAACGACCGTGCCGGTGAGGTGGGCAGGACTCTGAATGTGAAGGATTTTGATCTGGATCGTATCTTCGGCAGTGAGGGAGTGCAGATCGTGCATCTCTCGGGGCTGATCGCAGCACTTTCACCTGGAACTAGCAACTTCTGTCTTGAAATAGCCCGTTTTGCAAAGAAGCATGGCACTCTGATCTCCTTCGATCTGAACTACAGAA
>JAENWZ010000195.1 GCA_016649795.1 Proteiniphilum sp.
ACAATTCAGCAGATGCCCGATGGCTTCTTCGACGGCATTACTCACCTGGAATTGCCGGAGATTGCAAAAACTGTTGCCGGCGCATTTTTCGGAGAAGATATACCAAAAGAGGAATTGGATACCATCGTCACCGACACCCTGAATTTTGATATCCCGCTTATTAAGCTGGAAGAGGGAATCTACGTCCTGGAGTTGTTCCATGGCCCCACTTTCGCCTTCAAGGATGTGGGCGCCCGCTTTATGGCGAGGATGCTCTCCTTCTTTGTGAAAGTGCAGCGACAGGAGGATGTGAAGGTGCTGGTAGCTACCTCGGGTGATACAGGGAGCGCCGTTGCCAACGGCTTCCTGGGAGTAGAGGGGATACAGGTGTTCGTGCTCTATCCTTCGAGGAAGGTGAGTGATATACAGGAGGCGCAGTTCACCACGCTGGGACAAAATATTGTCGCACTGGAGATAGACGGAACTTTTGACGACTGCCAGGCACTGGTGAAAGCGGCATTTATGGATGAGGAGCTCAACATGCAACTGAACCTCACTTCGGCAAACTCCATCAATGTGGCACGGTTCCTGCCCCAGTCGTTTTATTATTTCCACGCCTATGCGCAGCTGTTGAAGCAAGCATCAGCAGAGAAGGTGGTTTTCTCCGTCCCCAGCGGTAACCTGGGCAACCTCACTGCTGGACTTTTTGCCAAACGAATGGGTCTGCCGGTAAATCGTTTCATCGCCGCCAACAACCGCAACGATGTGTTTCGTGATTATCTCCAAACGGGAAAATATTCCCCGAGAGCATCGGTACAGACCGTGGCCAACGCAATGGATGTGGGGGCACCCAGTAACTTTGACCGTATTCTCGATCTCTATAATCATGATCATCAGGCTGTCTCGAAAGATATTTCGGCCTATAGGTACAATGACGATGAGATCAGAACAACCATCAAGAGAGTGCATCAAAAAACAAACTACCTGCTCGACCCACACGGAGCTTGTGCTTACCTCGCTTTAAAGGAGGGTCTGCAGCCCGGGGAGACGGGCATCTTCCTCGCCACGGCCCATCCGGCGAAATTCAGGGAGACAGTGGAAGAGTGCATCGGTGAATCCATACAAATACCGGATGCACTGGAAGCGTTCATGCAGCGAAAAAAAGAGGTGTATACCCTTTCAAATGACTTCAATCTCTTTAAAAAAGCCTTAATCAACCTGTCTTAAGTTTCTTTTTATTAATTTTGCTGCAAATTAATTCTTTAATGAGTAGTTTTGCCGGTAAAAACCATAGGCTATCTGCTATTTCCGCATGAGGCAATTGATACGTTATATATTTATCTTCGTCCTGTTGACGTTTTTTTTCCAATGCTCATCTGTCCGAAAGGCGGGTATGGCAACGGATCAGACAAGTAGAATTGCTGCATCAGAAACAGGGCCGGACATGGTCGGACAGGATACCGACACGAGTGATGTCCTCACCGACAGCATCCCTCCACCTGCGTTGATACTGCCTCCCGATACCTTGTTACAGGAGAACCCTCTAGAGCCCGACTCCACCATTCTTGCTACAGACTCCCTCAGCATTATGCCTGCCGATTCAACTGAAAGCCCGGTTGCACAAGACTCCCTCACAACGAAGAAGCAGACACTGCAGGCCGCCGTTTTCTATACCGCACAGGACTCAATCGTCTTCACCGGCGACAACATGGGCTATCTCTATGGCGATGCCGATATTAAATATGGAGAGATGGCTATCAAAGGGGAACAGATCACCATAGATATGGATAGCAGCGTGATCGAATCCACGTTTGGGATTGACTCCCTGGGTAAAGAGTTTGGCTATCCGGTCTTTGCGGAAGGAGGTACCGAGTATGAGATGAAGAAGGTTCGCTATAATTTTGAAACCAGGAAAGCCTTCATCAACAACGTCATCACACAACAGGGAGAGGGGCACATTGTTGCCAATGAAGCAAAAATGAATGCAGACAACTCTTTCTATATGCGGAATGCAAAATATACCACCTGCGATAATCACGATCACCCTCACTTCTATCTGAACCTCTCAAAGGCCAAGGTACGGCCTGACAAAGACGTGGTCACCGGCCCTGCCTGGCTGGTGGTAGCCGATGTTCCGCTCTTTCCGGTTGTCTTGCCTTTCGCCTTCTTCCCATTCACCAAATCCTACTCGTCGGGTGTTATCATGCCTAGTTACGGCGATGAGATGTCACGTGGTTTTTACCTGCAGAACGGCGGCTACTATCTGGCTCTGAGCGATTACATCGACATGGCTGTGACGGGAGAGATCTACACCAAGGGTTCGTGGGGTGCGGGTGTACGCTCCAACTACCGTAAACGGTACAAATATTCGGGGAATGTCAATGTCTATTACCTGAGTACGGCTACAGGAGAGAAAGAGTTGAAGGAGGTGGTGCCCGAAGCCTATTCCGTAGCGAAAGACCTGCGCATCAACTGGACTCACTCCCAGGATCCGAAGGCCAACATGTACAGGACTATGTCGGCCAGCGTTAATTTCTCTACCAGCAGAAACAATCACCGCGACCTCAGCCGTCTCTACTCACGTGAAGCTTCGAACAACACCAAGAGCTCGAGTGTCAACCTCACACAGCGCTTTCCCGATTCACCATGGAGCATGTCGGCAACGATGAGCATTAACCAGGTATCGCGCGACTCCACGATCGCTGCCACACTGCCCAATATCTCCCTCTCCATGAACCGCATCAATCCATTTAAAAGAAAAGAGATGGTAGGTGAGGAGAGATGGTACGAGAAAATATCGATGAGCTACTCCGGTGAATTCAGGAACTCCATCACCACGAAGGAAAACAGGTTCCTGAAATCGAACCTTGTACGTGACTGGACCAACGGTATGCGTCACAGCATCCCCGTGAGTGCCACCTTCTCGCTTTTCGATTTTATACAGATCTCTCCCTCGCTCAATTATACCGAACGGTGGTACACAGGCGCACATAAACAGGCCTGGGATCCCATTGCCAAGAGGAATGTCCCGGTGGATACCGTCCTGGGGTTCAAACGCGTCTATGACTACAGTGCATCGCTCAGCGCACAAACGAAACTGTACGGAATGTACACACCCTGGAAAATCTTCGGCGACAAGGTACAGGCCATCCGTCATGTCTTATCACCCAGCATCAGCCTGAATTACCGTCCCGACTTCAGCGACCCTAAATTCAACTTCTACGAAACCTACACCTACAAGAACGAATATGGTGAGGATATGGAATACACCTACTCTCCCTACTCTGCGATGATGTTCGGTACAGCACCCTCCGGGCAGAGCGGAAGTATCGGCTTTGATTTCAAGAACAACCTTGAGATGAAAATCAGAGATGACAAAGATTCCACAGGTACACGTAAAATAAGCCTTATTGATGACCTGGGTATCAGCTTTAATTACAATATGATGGCCGACTCCATGAAATGGAGCATGATCAACTCCAACGTACGTCTGAAGCTGAGCAAATCGTACACCCTCAGCCTGAACGCCACATGGGATCCTTACATATACGAGCTGGATCAGAACGGTAACCCACGTCATGTAGATAAGCTCCGTGTACTAAACGGGAGAGGAATTGGAAAACTGATGAATACGGGGACATCCTTCTCCTACTCACTGAATCAGGATACCTTCAAAAAACTGTTCAACCGTGAGAAGAGCGAAGAAGAGGGGGAAGAAGATGAAAATGTTGATCCGGATGCAGAGTTGCCAGATGACGGGACGATGGGTGAAAACCCCTATGAAACGGCAGGAAGTGAAAACGCGCTCGCCAAATCCGATAACTCCATGGGAGAATTCGACGATGACGGCTATCTCAAGAATGCAATGAACTGGAACCTCTCCTTCAACTACTCGTTGCGATATGGCTACGGCGATTTCGATAAAGAGCGAATGGAGTATAAAGGCAGACTGACGCACAATTTTGGATTGAGCGGCTCTATTCAGCCCACAAAAAACTGGAATCTAACCTTCAATACCGATTATAATTTCGATATGAAGAAATTTACCAATATCAACTGTACACTCACCCGGAATCTCCACTGCTGGAGCATGTCGGCAAGCTTTATACCGATAGGACCCTATAAATCGTATAACTTCACCATTCGTGCGAACTCCTCCATGCTTCAGGACCTGAAATACGAACAACGGAACTCGCCTTACGACAGGGGTACCGACTGGTATTGATCTATTTTTCACCCCACAGCTTTTTCATCCACTCAACCATTTTCGCCTCTGACGGGTTTGGCTGAGGATCCCAGAACCGGCTGCTTTTGAGCTCTTTGGGGAAGTACTCCTGTGTCACGAAATGATTATCATAATCGTGGGAGTACTTGTACTCCTTCCCATAATCGAGCTCTTTCATCAGTGAGGTGGGTGCGTTACGCAGGTGCAATGGTACGGGCAGGTTGCCTGTCTGTTCCACCTTCGCGATGGCACTGTCTATAGCCAGATAGGCGGAGTTGCTTTTGGGAGATGCGGCAAGGTAGATAGTTGCCTCTGCCAGCACGATGCGTCCTTCAGGCCAGCCGATCTTCTGAAGCGTTTCGAAGCAGGCATTTGCCAGCAACAACGCGTTGGGGTTGGCCAGACCGATATC
>JAENWZ010000435.1 GCA_016649795.1 Proteiniphilum sp.
ATTGGTGAAAGTCTCTTTTTCCGGTTCCTTTTCATAGAGACCGAAATCAACATATGCATCGCCTATCCTGTTGTGACCGTGGGCTGTGATGATATTCTCCCCTTTTTTAAGTGTTGCCTTCACCTCTTCGGGAAGTTCCGTCACCACATCTTTGTTCCAGGAGTAACCGGTTTCCACAACCTTAATGCCGTTGATGTAGAGTTCAAAGTCATCATCATGAGAATAGTGCAGCATGATAGGTTTTCCAGTCAGGTCATCGTCGAGCGTGAAGGTACGTCTCACCCATATATCGTCGGTTTCCCACAGCGTGGAGAGATTGGGTTCGTTCTCTGTGCCGAAGGCCGATAGCCCTGTCATCCAGGCTGCATCATTGAATCCAATGGTTTTCCACCCTTCTCCTTTCGGCTCTTCAAAGGTATATCTACCCTCCCATTTCTCCTCGTTGACCGATGAGAGAACAGGTTTTAACGGCATCTTCTCTTTTCCGAGAAAACGATATACCTCACCATCGACACGCAGCGCACCCAGCAGGGGGAACTCCTTATCGGTCCAGTGACGCGGCGAATCATCGTAGAGATTATCGCTGTATGACCAGGCATTGAAGTAGGTGTCCACCGTTACCAGCGGATAGGCCGGCGCCCGCAGCTGCGTTTGTAAGTCTGTAGGTATTACTTTCTCCGAAACCATTTTCCGGGAACAGGAGAGCAGTAGTAGTGCAGTGAGAATGAGAAATCTGTGTTTGTACTTTAGCATAATGAATTTATTAAAAAACAAGAGGTTGCAACATAGCATCACAACCTCTTGTATGAGTTTGCATTTATTTTAAACGAACAATGTCCGAATAAATTGCCTGATCTGCTCCGATTGTTCTGACACCTACCCTGGCAAATAGCGCCTTGGCAGCTGCAACGTTTGTATTACCTGACATATCCATCGACAAATTCAAAGCGCCGGCTTGCAGATCTCTGACATCTTTCCGTGCGATGTTAGAGACATCGTCGACAAAAGCGGTTTTACTCACCAGTAAAGTCACA
>JAENWZ010000223.1 GCA_016649795.1 Proteiniphilum sp.
GATTTCTCTGTCGGGAAAGATGAACATGACGAGGATGTATATGAGAGAGCTGCGAAGAATTTCCGAATGTTTCAGGATAATGGGTGGCTCCGCCAGGATGAGAGGGAGTACTACTACGTCTATGCCCAGACCATGAACGGCAGAACACAATACGGGCTGGTCGTGGGTGCCTGTGTGGAGGACTACATGAGCGGGCGAATAAAGAAGCACGAGCTGACACGCCGCGACAAGGAGGAAGACCGGATGAAGCATGTACGGGTGAATGATGCCAACATTGAACCGGTATTCTTCGCCTATCCCGAGAACGGGGAGATCAACGCGATCGTAGAGAAAGTCATCGCACAATCGCCTGAATATGATTTTGTTTCGGTGGATGGTGTGGGTCATCAGTTCTGGCTGATAGCGGAGGAGGAGGATATTCGCCGGATCACGGAAATTTTCGCCTCCTTTCCGGCCATGTATATCGCCGACGGCCATCACCGTTCAGCGGCTGCTGCACTGGTGGGAGCAGAGAAGGCGAGGAACAATCCCAATCACAGGGGAGATGAGGAGTATAACTTTTTCATGGCTGTTTGTTTCCCGGACAGCCAGCTGACGATCATCGATTATAACCGTGTGGTGAAAGATCTGAACGGACTGACACCGGACCAGTTTTTAAGGAAACTGGAGAGGAACTTCGTGGTTGATCCCACAGGGTCGGAGATACAGAAACCGAAAAACCTGCATAACTTCTCCCTCTATCTGGACGGACGCTCTTTCAGTGTGACCGCCAAGCCGGGCACGTACGATGACAATGACCCGATAGGGCAGCTCGATGTGACCATCACCTCTAACCTGGTGCTGGATGAGATCCTGGGAATCAAGGACCTGCGCAGTGACAAGCGGATTGATTTTGTAGGGGGTATCCGTGGCCTGGGAGAGCTGAAGAAAAGGGTGGACAGCGGCGAGATGGCAGTGGCGATGGCGCTTTATCCTGTCTCCATGAAACAGCTGATGGATATTGCCGACACGGGCAACATCATGCCGCCCAAGACCACCTGGTTTGAGCCGAAGCTGCGCTCAGGGCTGGTGATCCATAAATTACAATGAAATAAAACAAGAGAGCCTCTTTCGGAGCCTCTTTTACATCAATAGCAAAGGGAGAAGAGGATGGATATTACCGGAGTGATACAGCGCGAATCAGAGAGGGGATATCCTGAGGTTGTCCGTCATTATCGATGGCTGCATCAGCACCCTGAGCTCTCCTACCGGGAGAAAGAGACCTCGGCATATATCACCGCCTTTCTCGATCGGGAAGGGATACCATACAGGAGCGCGATCGGCGGGTATGGCATCCTTGCCCGGATAGAGGGTGAGAAACAGGGAAAGGGTCAATGTATCGCCTTCGTGGCCGATATGGATGCCCTTCCTGTGCAGGAGGAGAACGAGGTGGAATACCGGTCGCTGAACGACGGGGTGATGCACGCCTGCGGGCATGATGCCCAGGCAGCTGCGCTTATGGGTGCTGTGAAGATGGTGCATTCGCTGCGGAGTCACTTTGCCGGAACAGCACTCTTCATCTTTCAGCCCGGCGAAGAGCAGTCGCCCGGTGGCGCCGACCTGATGCTGAAGGATGGTCTCTTTCGGGATTACAACCCTGCCTTCGTGGTGAAGCAGCATGCCTATATCGACCTGCCGGCAGGGACGGTGGGGTTTCAGGCAGGGACGATTATGGCGTCGGCCGATGAGGTACATATCAGGGTGAAGGGGCAGGGAGGCCACGGTGCCTTGCCGCATGAGCTGAATGATACAGTGCTGGCAGCCTCCCAGATTGTGGTGGCCATGCAGCAGCTGGTCAGCCGCAGGCGTGATCCGTTCGACCCGATGGTGCTCTCTTTCGGCAGGTTCATCGCCAACGGTGCCACCAACGTGATCCCCGGTGAGGTGATCCTTGCAGGCTCCATGCGCTGCATGCACGAGGAGGAGCGCCGGAAGATGCTGCAGCTGATACCCCGGATTGCAGAAGCAACGGCCGCTGCGTATGGCTGCAGCTGTGAGACAACCCTTCCCGAAGGTTATCCCTGTGTTATCAGCGATGAGACGATCACCGGAGAGATACGCACGCAGGCGGTGGCTTACCTGGGTGAGACATATGTGTCGGAATTTCCTAAACGGATGACTGCCGACGATTTTGGCTTCTTCACGCAGCTCTATCCCTGCTGTTATTACCGGTTCGGAGTGGCGGCAGAAGAGAGGAAACCGGGGGCACTCCACTCCGGCACTTTTCTGATTGATGAAAAATCGTTACACACCTCATCCGGCCTATTCGCCTTTATTACCTTAAATTCGTTAAAACAGGAGTGAATTTGTCTCCTTTCTTTCTGTGAAAAGGATCTTTTTATTAGTTTTGTACAATAGAGCCTATTTTAGTAACAAATTAAAACCAAATCAATGGCGCAACATGAATTAGATGAACTAGATGAGAAAATCCTTAACCTTATTGTTGGTAATGCCCGCATCGCTTTTCTGGAAGTGGCACGCGAATGCGCTGTCTCCGGAGCAGCTATCCACCAGCGTGTGCAGAAGCTCACCAATATGGGTGTGATTAAAGGTTCTGAGTTTGTTGTGGATGCGGAAAGAATAGGTTATGAGACATGTGCTTTCGTCGGTATTTTTCTCACTTCTCCCTCTACCTTTGATTATGTTGTGCAGGAACTGGAGAAGATACCCGAAGTGGTGGAATGTTATTATACGACAGGACAGTACGATCTGTTGATAAAGGTATACGCAAAGAATAACAAAGACCTGTTGCGGATTATTCACTCTGAATTGCAGCCTCTGGGTCTGTCGAGGACAGAAACGTTGATGTGTTTCAAAGATGCATTTCGTAAAAAATTACCCATTAACTTTGCCACACGCTTCCATAACGATTGAGAAATATCTTATAAGAGTGCTATTGAATAGTAACAGAGACAGATTATGCTTCTGTATGCAGGAGTGATCCTATTGCACTATTTTCGGTGTTGAATTCAATAAGTGAGTTCAACCGTTTTTTATTTCAGACCAACAATTGAAAATTAACATATATGACAACTCGCAGAAATTTTATAAAAAAAACCACCCTTGGGATGACGGCACTTGCTGTTAATCCTTCATGGGCAGCCTCCTCTGTCAGAGGTGCAGCAGAGAGAGATGCATATGTCTCTAATCGCCCGGCAGCGGGCAGCCGTAATTTCAGGTCGGTGGCTGTGGAACGCACCATAACGAAGGTGAAAGCCGGGATCAAAGACCCAAAAATGGCATGGATGTTCGAGAACTGCTTCCCTAACACGCTGGACACCACGGTGTTCTACGGCACCAAAAACGGCAGGCCCGATACCTTCGTGATCACGGGCGATATTAATGCTATGTGGCTTCGTGACTCCACAGCCCAGGTGTGGCCTTTCATGCCCCTGATGCAGTCCGACGCCAAACTGAAGAACCTGATTGCCGGCCTGGTGAACAGACAGACACAGTGCATACTGATTGATCCCTATGCCAACGCCTTCAACAATGAGCCACATCCCGATGGTGAGTGGATGAGCGACAATACCGATATGAAGCCGATGCTCCATGAACGGAAGTGGGAGATAGACTCTCTCTGCTATGCGATCCGCCTCTCTCACGAATACTGGAAGAGAACAGGCGACACATCGGTGTTTGATGACGACTGGACAAAGGCGATGAACCTGGTGATCAAAACCTTCAGGGAGCAACAGCGGAAAGAGGGTCCCGGACCTTATCAGTTCCAGCGGAAAACAGAGCGCCAGCTCGACACCCTCAACAACAAGGGTTATGGAAACCC